>CALFAC010000167.1 GCA_937927935.1 uncultured Bacillaceae bacterium | reverse complement strand
CTTGTAGTACTCGAAAGAGGGGATAACGGTAAGCTTTACGTTGACCAGATGAAACTAAATGTGTACAGTGGTGATGGTACATTCAGAGAGATCACTAAGGAGAGTCGATGGAATGAATGAGAAACAAATTTTTAACATTGCCGTCATTGCAGGCGATGGAATCGGACCAGAAGTGATTGCGGAAGGTATTAAAGTGTTAAATGGTTTGGCTGACATGGATGGAAGGCTAGCCTTTCAATTTACCCATTTTCCCTGGGGATGCGAATACTATGCCAAGCATGGCAAGATGATGGACGACGATGGGCTAAAACAGTTGGAACGCTTTGATGCCATTTACTTGGGGGCCGTCGGTTATCCCGGGGTGCCTGATCACATTTCCCTGTGGGATCTGCTCCTTAAAATTAGGCAGCACTTTGACCAGTACGTCAATTTACGTCCCATCAAACTGCTGAAGGGAGCCCCCACCCCTTTAAAAGATATTACCCCCGATCAAGTGGATATGATTGTGGTGAGGGAAAACTCAGAAGGAGAGTACGCCGGGGCTGGTGAATGGCTGTTTAAGGGGCGACCCGATGAGGTGGTGTTACAAACAGGGGTGTTTTCCCGCAAGGGAACAGAGCGAATTATTCGCTATGCCTTTGAACTGGCCCGAAAAGAGGGGAAATCGCTAACCAGCATTAGCAAAGGGAACGCCCTTAACTATTCCATGGTGTTTTGGGACCAGGTTTTTGAGGAAGTGAGCCGGGAATATCCAGATGTACCCACCGCCTCCTATCTGGTGGATGCGGCCAGTCTCTTCTTTGTTCAAGATCCTGGCCGCTTTGAGGTGGTGGTCACCTCCAACCTGTTTGGCGATATTTTAACGGATTTGGGAGCTGCTCTAGCCGGAGGTTTGGGCTTGGCAGCAGGGGCCAACATCAACCCTGAACGAAAGTATCCATCTATGTTTGAACCGGTCCATGGTTCGGCTCCAGACATTGCTGGCAAACAATTGGCCAACCCCTTGGCCACCATTTGGTCGGCCAGCCAAATGCTGGATCACTTGGGCTATGAAGATTTGGGAAGCCTTGTTTTACAAGCGATTGAAGGCGTTTTAACAGAGGGAAAAACCCTCACGAGAGATATGGGGGGCCAAGCGACCACCGCGGAAGTGGGCGACGCGGTGCTGGCACAGTTGGAAAAACTGTTTAAACAAAAAGAGTAAAAGTCTCCTAGAAGGGAACCAAACTCTTTTTGAAATGGACCAGCTCATGAGCTAACCGGTTTATTATGATTACAACACTTCCAACCGAACCCGGCTTCCCCGTCCCCCCGGCTGAGCCGGCTCTACGATCAGTTTGCGGGGAAGGCGGGCCCTCAATTCGGGGACGTGGCTGATGACGCCAATGGATAGCTGTTGCGAATGTAACTTTTCCAAGGCGGATACCACAGTTTCCAGTAAATCTTGATCTAAAGTGCCAAAGCCCTCATCCAGAAAGAAAAATTGAAGGGGATATTCGCCCCGCAGCTGAATGGAGGCCGATAGGGACAGAGCCAACGCCAATGAGGTGAGAAAAGTTTCCCCTCCCGATAGACTGGAAACAGGGCGCTTCACGCCTCCGTTGGCATCATCCCGAATGATAAAGCCACCCCCTGAATCCACTTCAATGGCGTAGCGACCGCGGGTTAACTGGCTCAGTCGCTGGGAAGCGTCACGGCTGATGGCTATCAGTTGTTCCTCAGCCAGAAACTCCACAAAGGCATTTCCTTTCAATACATTATTGAGTGTCTTATATTGTGTTTCCGTCCTTTCTAGCTCCTCTCGCCGTTTGTTAAGCAGGCGATAACGTTCATGCTTAACATTAAGCTCATGGAGCATTTCCACGGCCGCCCCTTTAGCTTCCCGGGCAGCATCTACCGTTTGTTTCGCATCTTCCCATTGTCTGTTGGTCGCCTGCCACTCCTCCTCACTTAATGTATGCCCCTCTAATAGCTCCTTAAGCCGCTGGATTTGGACCGTCAGTTTATTCTGGTTTTCCTCATAGTGATCCACCTGCTCTTTGGCCGCTCGATAATCTTCATCCTGCATGATCGCCTGTATGACTGCATCGCTATGGTCAAAGGGAGAGTCGGCCAGCTTTTCAAGGAGTTTCTGATGGGCAGAGTGCCATCTTTGTTCCGCCTGTCTGAAGGCCTGAATGGCACTGGCCAAGATTTTCTCCTGTTCCTGCCAGTGTTTTTGAGCTTGTTCAAAGTTGAGGCTGGCCTGTTTTTCTTCTTTACGCAAGTCATCCAGTTGTTTTTCCACCCGTTTCGTTTCGGCGTTGACATCTTTTGTAGGCACGATCTCTTCCAATTGCCTGACTAGTTCTTTCATCGTCTCTCTTTTGTTGGTTAAACTTGACTCCAGTTGGGCCAAACGCACCCTGCTTTCGTTTAACGCACTGTTCAGCTTTTCAATTCGCTCTTCCTTCTCCTTTAAAAAGGGGAAGCTTTTCTCCAGGCGTTGGTTCAACTCTTCCACCAGCTTCTCCTTTTGACCCAATTCAGCCACTAACTGAGGGATTTGTTCCCTGGTGAACTGGGGGTACAGCTCCTGCCAGCTCCCCAATTCTCGCTCCGCCTTTTCCTGAGCGTCTTTCCATTTTTTGGTGAGCTGCTCCAACTGCTCTTTGTGAGCCGTTAAAGCGAGGTACACTTTGTCATAGGCTTCTGCCCTTTCTTTCAATCGCTTTATTCCATCTTTTGCCTTCTCTTCAAGGTTTGCCACCCTTTTTTCCATAGCTTCCATCTCATGCTGCACGGTTTGCATCTGTTCCTCTAGCCGGTTAATGCGGTTGGCTGACGGCTTTTCAAGACCATCATGTTCAAGGCCACTAACCTGGTAAACACGATCTTGATGAACCTCGCTTACTGGCCCTTCTCCATCCGTAGTGGTGGTCATCAGGTTGGAAAGCTCGCTAGCCGCCACTTCTTTTTGGGGGAGGGAAATTTCAGATTGCAGTTGTTCATGATCCAGATTCTTCTCTGTTTCTTGAAGATGCTGATCCTGATCCTGGGTGGGGGTTAACCATTGAATAAGCTGCTCCATCCCCTGTTTTAGTTGCCAGTGTAAGGGATGAACTCGTTGTATGAGCAAGTCGATCTGCTGTTTAAGCTGATTGAGTCGGTTGATCTGCTCTGTCCAGCCAATCTTTTCATCAATCGGTTGGCTAAATGGGGCGGGATGATGCCTGGAACCACACACTGGACAAGGGTTTCCCTCTGTTAGGTTTTGAGCCAGCTCCCAGGCCAAATGACTCATCCTGCTCTCTTCCAGCTGCTTCTGGGCCACAGCCAACAAAGCATTGATTTCTTCTTGCCGTTTGTGCAGTTGATGGTGAAAGTGGGTGACCTGCTCGCTCAACCGCTGATGGTGATGCAGCAATTCCCGCAGGTTGCCCCTTTCCCCTTCCACGGCCTCTTTTAACCGCTCCAGTCGCTGGGCGTCTTCTTTCAACCGATTTGAAAACTCTTGATGTTCCCTTTTTAGTTCATCCCTTTTCTGGCCAAGCAGCTCAATTTCACGCAAACGCTGATGGGCTTCATAGATGGTCTGTTTATACTGACTGGATATGTAGAGGGAGGATAGCTGCTCCTTTAACGCCTTTTGCTTCTCTTCGCCCCGCTTTTTCAAGTCCTGCTCTTTGGCCAAAGCCGCTTCTATCTCTTTCATCTCCCGTTCAGCACGGCTCCGATTCTCTTCGAGCTCTCTGGCCTCCCCATCTAGTTGATGAAGACGGTCTTTTAACTTTCGGGCTTGGTTTAATTGTTCCAGACGGATACTAAGCAATGGTTCCTGTTGGTTTCGTTTTTGCTGACATTGCTCATAGAGCCTCTGGGCCGTCTCATAGGCAGATTGGGCCTGATTCAACTCTCGCTCTGCTTTTTGGACAGCTTCCTGCCAGCGCTTCATCTCTTTTTGACTGGTTTCGTGCTCTTCCACATAGGGAAGCAGGGCCTTGGCTTGATCGGCCAAATTTAAACGATGTTTAAGGTCCTGGATCGTTTCCCTCTCCTGGTCCAGCTTGCCTTGCTCCCGTAGAAGTTGGTGCAGCTCCTCCTGCCAGGACCAAATTTTCTTTTGCCTTTCATATTCTTTTTCCAAAGTTTTGAGACGCAAAAGGGCCTGGTTTAACGCCTCTTCACTCTGTTTCACTTTGCAGCGCGCCTTTTTTAGCGCTTCCTCTGAGGCATCCCCCAAACCGGCCAGTTCTGCCTTCACCTGATCCAGTTCATGGGTGGTAGCCTGCAGTCGTTCACCTAATCGCTGGCGCAACTGGTCCCCGTACCGCTCCAGGTTAAAGAGGCGCTGCAACATTTGGCGACGGTCTGTACCCTTCAGAGATAAAAATTCGGCAAATTTTCCCTGGGGAAGCACCACCGCCCGGGTAAAGTCTTCACTGGATAGGCCCAAAAGTTGGATCACTTTTTGATTGACATCCTGGGCTTTATCCGCCAACACCACTTGCTCATCAGCAATCTCCAACAATCTGGCTGAAGCGGTGCGGACCGTCACGTCCCCGCTGCGCTTAAAGCTACGCTCAACCCGATATCGTTTGCTGTGAGAACCTTTTGCCAGTTCAAAGGTGAAGGAAACCACCACTTCATCTTCGGCATGATTGATGATTCCGTGGGTATTGTTGACCGCCCGCTCCACTTTGCCGTACAAAGCAAGGGTAATGGCATCCAACAGAGTTGATTTCCCGCTTCCCGTCGGTCCAAAAATGCCGAAGACACCTCCGGCACACAGTTGGGAAAAGTCAACGGTTTGCTCCTCCCGGAAGCTGTGCAGTCCTTTGACGGACAAAAATAGGGGTTTCATCTCTCCTCTTCCCTCCCCTCATCGTTAAGCAGTTCCAGGAACAGGTGAATGAGTGCCTCCTCTGGTTCCGCTCCCCCCGTTTGCCGTTTGTAAAACCGGACAAACTGCTCTTCCAGGGAAAGGTGTTGATAATCAGGCGTTTTTTCTTCTTCCTCCATCTCCGGAAAGATGGGCCGGATATGGATCAGCCCGGGATGGGCCTTGCGCAAACGCTGGATCTCCTCCATGGACAGGGCATTCTGAACCACAATCTCCAGATCAACCCAGGCCTGCCGATCCCGTCCTTCTTCCAGCCAGCGCCACACTTCCTCCATTCCCCCTTTAGCTCTGTAACGGACCAACGGTTTGCCGCTGGTCAGAGGGATCTCCTTCACCTCAGCTGGCTGGCCGGGATGCACATCAATCAGGGTGACCGATTTGGCATAACCCGCTTCGGAGAAGCTGTAAGCCAAAGGAGAACCGGCATAGCGGGCAGGAACAGCGGCCCCTTTTACTTCCTGGGGACGGTGCAGATGACCCAGAGCCACATACTGGCTAAGGGACGGCAAGCTGGTAGCCTGAACCGTATAGATGCCTCCCACTTCAATGGGGCGCTCCGAATCGGAGGAATACCCCCCGGCCACATAAAGGTGGCTCATGGCCACATTGACGGTTCGGGGTGAAAACTGGGCCGCCAGCGTTTCAAACAGCTGGGCAATGGCCTGATCATATTTTTCACGAAGAAGCTTTTCATCCAGACGATCGGCCAATACGGTTCGCAGCCGTGATTCTGACGGGTAGGCCAGGGCAGCCACACATAACCGTTCATCCGTTGTAGAAACAGGGAGTTGTAGGGGCTGGTCCGTCGGATAACCTAAAATAGTGATCCCCTGCTCCCGAGCCAAAGGAACGGCCGCGGAGAGGCGGTCGGGGTGATCGTGATTGCCGGCGATCACCACCACCGGCCGCCGCCCTTTATCCGCCAGGCGGGCCATACTATCATAAAACAGTTGTTCCGCCTGGGCAGGGGGATTGACCGTATCAAACACATCGCCGGCCACCAAAACCACATCCACCTTTTCCTCCTCCACGATGGCTGTCAACTCATCCAGAAATTGGGCCTGCTCTTCCATCCGGCTGCGTCCTTCCAACGTTCGGCCCAAATGCCAATCAGCGGTGTGTAACAGGCGCACCTGCTTCTCCCCCTTTCCCAGTGGGCACCTGTAAAAGATGGCCACCGTCAAAGAAATAGAGATACACTTCATCTACCTGCTCTTGCCAAATTTCTTCCACGGCCCTGCAGTACAAGCGAAGCTGTGTTCGGTAACGGGACAACAGGTAAGGCCGGGCCTCTTCAAATCCGCCGGAAAAACGGCCCGAGATGGAATCCGTTTTATAATCTAAGAGGACCAAGCCCTGTTCATCTCGGAATAAACAGTCCACCACGCCTTGAATAAGGACCACATCCTCACTCGCTTTAGGCAACTGATTCAGGTTATCGCCGGATGTTGTGGAGAAATGAGGGGTGCTGGGACCCTCCTTCAGCCGATACACTTCCCTGGCCGGCAAACCGAAGCTGAAGGGAACCTCCCTTAGGACAAACGAAGCTTGCTGCAGACGTTGGCCGACAGGACTGGAAAAGAATGAAACAATGGTCTCCACATCAACCTGCTCAGCCTCTTTTGAAGTCAACAGCTCTTTGGCCATCATATTTTCCAGCAAACGATGGACTGAACCTGGGGTGACCGGCTCTTTTAAGTTAACGTGTTGCATCACCAGATGGATCACGTTGCCTCGCTCAGCGGCCGACAATGTCTCCTCCTGCTGCATAAACCGGGGGCGCTGAGTGAGGGAAAAGGGAAATCCGGCATCCATTGGCGCCAAACTGCCTGAGGCTCCTCCCAGATTGAAAGCAGCGTGCTCTTGGTCCTGCCACAGACGATTCACTTCCGTCACTGCCTGCTTTGAGCGGAGCGATTCAGCCGCTTTAAAAGGGTAGGTCCAAGAAAGGCGATGCACAATCTCATCGTGCCAAGCGCTCCGACTTGCCACGGGTCGTCCTTCAGCCACGGCCTGCCAATCGACGCCGTCGGTCGATTGACCCGAACCGTTTCCGTCTTCCAACTGGTAGCGCTCCACCAATACGGTTTTCCAGCGAGAAGGATGGGCAACCACTTCGGCCGGCCCTTCGGGTTGATCGAGATCCATTGAAAGCTCTGATCCATCCAACCGGTACCAGGTGCGCCCTTCCTGATGACGCATGACCGCCGGTCCAACCCAGTCCAGATAAGAAGTGGCTTGCATTCGTTCGTGGGAAGGTAAACACCACTCCGGATGGTTGAGAGCTCCCTGCCAACGGCTTAACGTTTTGGCCCCATCCCGAACGGAGCCAATGAGGTACAGCTTTTCCCTAGCCCGGGTTAAAGCGACATACAGTATGCGCATCTCTTCGGCTAACATCTCCCGTTTCAACCGCTCTTTTAAGGCCAGCTGAGACAAGGTGGGGTAAGCCAGCCGGGCCTCTGGATCCACGAAACGTAGGCCAAATCCCAGTTCCTTATGTAGCAATACCGAACTGGATAAGTGACGACTATTAAACAGTTGGCCCAAGCCAGCCACAAAAACCACAGGGAACTCCAGCCCCTTGCTTTTATGAATGGTCATCAGGCGAACCACATCTTCCTGTTCACCCAACGCTCGAGCAGCCCCCAGGTCATCTCCTCGATCCTCCAGGCGGTCAATAAAGCGCAAGAAACGATACAAACCTCTGAAAGAAGTTGATTCAAAGCTTCTGGCCCGGTCATATAAAGCGCGTAAATTGGCCTGCCGCTCTTTTCCTCCTGGCAAGCCCCCCACATAATCGTAATAACCCGTCTCGCGGTAGATTTGCCAAATCAGCTCGGCCAGCGCACCCTCCCTAGCTCTGGCCCGCCAGATTTGCAACTGTTCGTAAAACCTGTTCAGCTTTTGGCCTAATGAGGTTTCAGCCAAAGTTTGACACGCCGTTTTAAAAGCGGTGTAATAGGAACCCTGTTTCTGCTGGAGCCTCACCTGGGCCAGCTCGTTTTCAGTCAGGCCTACCAATGGAGAACGGAGCACCGCCGCTAAGGGAATATCTTGATCGGGGTTATCTATCACTTTAAGGATGGAGAGCATGGTGGATATTTCCACCGCCTCAAAGTAACCCGTTGACAGTTCAGCATATACCGGAATACCTGCTGCTCCCAGTTCTTCCATCATCACCGGTGCCCAGGGCATAGAACGCATCAGGATCACCATGTCCCGATAGGTGATGTTGCGCATCTCCCCACTTTCTTTATCCAATACCTGGTAGGCCTCTTCAATAAGGGCTTTGATTTGGCGGGCTATTAACCGTGCCTCCAGCTGGGCAGTCTCCAGTTCCTCCTCTTTCGCCTGCTCCTCTTCACCATCAGTCTCCACCGGCTCTCCCTTGTTAATCACCAGCAGTTCCACGGGACGCGCTTTCTGTTCAGGGTATTGGCTCCCCGCCTTTAACGCCGCCTGTTCATCGTAGTCAATTTCTCCCACCTCTTCATCCATGAGTTGGTAAAACAGAAAGTTGGTCCCTTCCAGTACCTCGGGTCGGCTGCGAAAGTTTTTGGAGAGGTCGATGCGTAAACCGGGCCCTTTTCCATCAGGGGTGAAGGTTTTGTACTTGGCTAAAAAGAGGTTGGGTTCAGCCAGCCTAAACCGATAGATGCTCTGCTTCACATCCCCCACCATAAACAGGTTGTTCCCCCGGGAAAGAAGCTGCAAAATGGTCTCCTGAACCATATTGGTATCCTGGTATTCATCCACCAATATTTCGGCAAACTGGTGTCTAAACTGTTGCGCTATGGCAGAGGGAAACCAATCATCTCCCCTCTCCCCTCCTGACTCAGGAAAGTTTGGTTCGCCTCTTGAGGATTCCGTTTGGTTCATTTGACTTGAACCGCCACTTAATAGAGCCAAAGCTAAATGTTCCAAATCGTTAAAGTCAACCAATCCTCTCGCTTTTTTCACCAGCCAGTACCGCTCCCCAAAAGTGCGAACCAGGCGAACCAAGGTCTGCACATGAGGAGCTAAACGGGCCAGATCATCAAGGAGTTCCTGGGTGGAGCCCTGAAAAAGGGATTCCAGCTTTTTCAGTTGTTTCTTTACCGTTTCACGCGCCTTTTTCACCTTCTCTTGCAGATCGGGGTTGACCTCTGTTCGCAACGGTTTTAATCGCCCTATCTCTACCTGTAAAAAGGCGTCCCGCATAGCCTCCCAAGACGGCGCATGGCTTAGCCGTTCAATCTGTTCCAGCTCCTCTTGCAGTTGCTCCGCGTAGCCGGCCGGTCCATCGGGGGCTTTACTCCAGGCGATAGCCTGTTTTAAGAGGGATAAGCACCCCTCCACATCCCGCCTGACTGAACGCAGCAGCTCTCGCCCCCAAGGCAGTTCATCCAATGTCTGATCTGCTTTAACTTCGTACATGGCGGCCATCTGGTTTAACCATATATCCGGGTTAGGGTGGGAGCGGGAAAAGGTGTACACCTTGTTGATTAGCGCGGCCAGCTCCCCATCTCCCCGATCCGATGTGTAGCTGTCGACCAAGGCCAAAAATTGTTCGTTATCGGGCCGGCCATATTCTTCTTCCAAAAGCTCCTCCAGCACCTCTTCCTTGAGCAGTTCCGCCTCTGTCTCATTGGCCAGGCGAAAACGGGGGTCAAGATCAAGAAGATAATAGTACTGACGAACCACCGAAAGGCAAAAAGCATGCAAGGTGCTGATCTGGGCCCGGTTTAAAAGCGCCAGCTGGCGTCGAAGATGCTGGGAATGGGGCTCTTTCATCAGCGCTTTTTCCAATGCTTGTCCAATGCGCTGTCGCATCTCTTGCGCCGCTGCATTGGTAAAGGTGACCACCAGGAGCTGATCCACATCAACGGGCTGATTTCGATCGGTGATCAGCTGAATGATCCGTTCCACCAAAACAGCCGTTTTGCCACTCCCGGCGGCAGCAGCCACTAAAATGTTGTTGCCTCGGGCCGTGATGGCTTTCCATTGTTCATCGGTCCAACGGCTCCCTTCCGGTTTTGGTTTTAACCCCATCATCAGGACTCCCCTCCCCTCATGCGGTTTAATATCTCCTCCGTGCTGGGTACAGACAGTACCCTAAAGGCGCTTGCTTCATAAACGGGATCAAATTGACAGACAGGCCGATACGGACACCAGGCGCAAGCCGTCTCTTGTTTCAACTTATAAGGGCTGATGGCCACTTCCCCTTCCATCAGCCGCCGACCGATCTCCATCACCTTTTGCCGAGCAAAGCGGCGCACATGCTCAAAATCTGCTTGGGAAATCACCGAAGAATTGCTGTGAAACTGTCCATTCTGCTTAACGCCCACGGGTACAATGGGGGAATAGCCCTGTTTAAGCTGGGTATCCATTAACTGCACCGCTTCGAGATCGGCCAGCACCAGTCCCCTCATTTTAAACTTTTTAAACAGCTCCTCTTCAAGATCCGCCCTGGGCAGTCTACCCGTGGCTTGATGCAGGGGATTATGCACATGGAAATAAAGCACCCCGGCCGGAAGCGCTGGTGTTTTCAACCATGTTTCAGCATGGGTCAGCACCACATCGAGATAAACCAATAATTGCAGGGCCAGTCCATAATAAACGTCGGCCAATTGAAGGTTTTTGGCGCTTGATTTATAATCAATGATTCTAAGCAGAGTACCTTGAGAACTTTCCGCTTTATCTACCCGATCTATCCGACCAATCACCTGAACCGTGACCCCATTATTTAACTTAAAGGTCAGCGGGGGCAGTGGCCCCTGAGGCCCAAAACCCACTTCCAATCCCACCGGAGAAAACCCGCTCCGTTTGGCCTGTTGGCTTAAAATGAAGGAGGCTCGTCCCACCACTTTTTGCAGTTTGTTTTTCATATATTGGTAGCGGTTGGTGCTAAACAGTATTTCCCGCTGAATAGCCGGGGCCAACTCTTCCACGGCGTCATGCGCCAGCTTAAAGCAGGCTTCTTTATCTAAGGTCTCCCAACCGATCCCTTGATGGGCCAGTTTGCGGGCAATCAGGTTTAAGGCTTCGTGAAAAAGCTGCCCGATATCCGGGGCTTCCAGCCGGTAAATTTGCCGCTCCATCAGTTTGAGACCATAGGAGGCAAAATGGCTAAAGGGACAAGCTTGAAAAAGTTCCATGCGGGAAACGCTGAGACGGAGCATTGAGCCGTATAGGGACCGGCTCAGTTCTTGATCCAAAGGCTTATTCGTATTCCGGTAAAAAAGGCTGGATAAAATTTTAACCGCCTGCTTTTGCCAATCCGGGTGGGAGATGATCCAGTTATAAACGTCCCACCACAAAGGATGAAGGGGATATCCTTTCTTAGCTCCTTCCAAGGCTACCGCCAAGGCAGAAAGGGTTTTGGCCGGGTGGGCGACAAAGGAAAGCTGGGCCTCTTCATCTCCCTCCAGGGGCTCTTCGCTCACCAATTGCTCGGGACAGGAGGGGAACATCCCCTTGATCCGTTTAACCACTAAAGAGGGTAACAGGCTCTCCCCTTCCTCATCGGCCAAGGCATAGCTAATGTACAATTTTTCCGCTGGACTGGCTAAAGCCATATAGATCAGGAACTGTTCATGGAGCAACTGTTCCCGATTTCCTGGCGCCAGTTCCACCCCTTGTTCAGCCAACCACCGGCGCTCCTCGTCCGTCAGCACCCCTTCCTCCTGGGGTTTGGCTGGCAGCAGTCCTTCATTGGCCCCCAAAACAAAGGTGCACTTTACGTCGGATAGGCGGGAGAATTCCAGGTTGGCCACCACCACTTGATCCAAGGCGGGAGGTACCTGTGCCAAGCGGATGCTGTCTAAGCCTGCTTCCATCATTTTGACAAACAGATCAAATGAAAGGGGGTCATCTCCGGTAAACTCCACCATTTGATCCAACAGGTCGCATACCGCTGTCCAGATCTGGTTGTGCTCCAACCCCTTTAAAACATCCCCCCGACTGAGCGCTTCATCCCGCAGCTGTTCCAGTTTATCAGGCACATGCAGCTTTTCCAGAAATTGATACAGGGCCACACAACGTTCTTTAATCGTGGACCCCTTTTTAATCTCCTGTTCCAACTGAACCAGCGGTTGGAGAAGATCCAGTCTTAACTGGTTCAGTTCCTGCGCTGCCTGTTGAACTTGTTCATTCCGATCGTTTTTCTCGTCAGTTCCCTCTTTTAACCTGTCGTAAGGCCAGGGGTGTTCCTCATACCAGCGGGACCCTTGGATGCCATAGGCCAGAGCCGTATTTTCCAATTGGTCTACAGCTTCCCTCAGCTTTTCCCGATCGCTGTTTACGGGAAATAAAAGTTCCGTCTTCAGACAGCGAACCACCGCCTCATAGCGCCATTTTCCCTGGATCACCTCTAAACTGGAGCGAATCAACTCCACCAAGGGATGATGTAGAATGGTTCGTTTCGAATCCATAAAAAAGGGAATCTGATAATCGGTAAAGATGGTTTCCAAATGGGGGTGATAAACCTCCGGTTCCCGCAGGAGAATAGCCATCTCCCGCCACCGATACCCCTCCTCCCGGGCCAGGCGGATCATTTCTCTGGCCACCGCCTCCACCTCGGCCCGGCGGCTGCGGCCTGCAATCAGCTTAATCTGATCTGCATTTGGATAAACGGGAGGCGGAAAAGCCGCATAGTTTCGTTCAAGGTGGGCTAATTCCGCAGAGACAAAACGCTTAGGCTCCTGTAATAGCACCGGCTCTTCCAAGGTACAGCCGGCTTCCCTGGCCAGCTCCAGCATTTGCCGGTAGGTGGTTTTTGGGGTATAAAACAGATCCAGTGCATCCAGTTCATCGGTGGGCGGTTGATCCAGGGTTAAGGTTAACGTGACCCGTTTGACGGTTGAAAACAACGCTTTTAAAACCAGCCGCTCCTGCTTGGTAAAACTATGAAAGCCGTCCACATATATTTCAGCCTCCCTCAGCCAGCTGACGGTGGGGATTTTTTCTGCCAAAAGGGTTAAGTAGTCTTCGCTATGGATGTAGCGGTCAGCCAATAAGTGCTTAAGCTTGTGATAGATTAGGGAGAAATCATGCAGTTTATCGGCCAAGAGGCGCTCGGAAGGTGCCATCTCCTCTTTAGCCAGCAACGCTTCCCGTTTTTCCTCCAACATCTCTAAGGAAACCTGATAGCGTTTAAATTCGGTTGTCAATTGTTCAAGCTGACGGATAAAACCGCTGGCCTCCGCCGCTTGGGAAAATAATTTTAGGTTTTCCCTTTCCTTCTCCAACACTTTAACCAGCAACATATGTAAACCCGTTTGATTAAGATGATAGCGGGCCATTCCTCCTGCTTCCTGCAACAGCCGCCAGGCCAGGCGTGTAAAGCTAAACACCTGAGCCCGAATCATCCCTTTTAAGCCTGGAGAGCGAATTAAACTATGTTCAGACTGAAATGTCATCTGCTCTGGCACCAGATAGATGATGGGTGGACCTTTAGGGTCTTGGATAAGTTTCTCCCTGATCTCTTCCAAACAATAGGTGGTTTTACCGCTGCCGGACCGGCCTAAAATCAACCTTAAACTCACGGGCTCCCCTCCCCTGATTACATCCTTATGGGGCCGCTTGGGCCCATCGTTATCTACTTATCTCTCATTTTCTAGCTTCTATCTTTCAGCCCAGCATCATAAATCTATTAATACAGAACAAATTGACCATGATTTGTCAGGGAACATGTTTTCGGTCCCTGGTTAATTTGAGTGTTGAATTAAATTCTCCCCCCAAGAGCAAAACCATACCGGTAAGGTACAACCATAACATAAAGATGACGATACCGCCAATCCCCCCGTACATCACCGAAAAGCGGCCAAAGTGATCCACGTAATAAGAAAACCCATAAGAAACCCCTTGCCAGCCTATCGCAGCCAAAATAGCGCCTGGCCACACGTCTCTAATGGCTAGAGATGTATTGGGGGCCAAAATATATACATAAAGGAACAAGACCATGGTCACCCCCATGCTTAATAACCAACGTACCGTTTCCCAGCGCTGGATAAATTGTTCCGATAAACCCACAAAGCTGGCCAACCACACCCCTATCACTCGGCCAAAAACGGGTAGAAGCATGGCCACCAAGAAAAGCAGAAAGAGCCCCCCTACCAGTCCCAGCGCCACCAGGCGTCCCTTAATAAAGGAGCGCTCCTCATCTACATCATAAGCTCTGTTTAATGACCGGATCACAGCATGGCTGCCGTTGGAGGCGGACCAGAGGGCAAGTAAAAGGCTGACGGAAAGAAGCTCAGGCCGCTGAATATCCAGGATTCTCCGGATATTGGTTTCCACAAAAGGCAACGCCACAGAAGGAATATAATGGCTGATCATGCTTAACACCAAATCAGACGAAATGGGCAAATAAGCCAAGAGTGACAATGAGAAAAGAAGAAACGGAAAAAGAGAAAGGAGGAAATAAAAGGATAGCTGGGCCGCCAAATCAGGCACTTTATGTTGACTAAACCGTTCCCAAAGCATGGCGATGATCTTCACCATTTGCGCACGCTCCCAGCCCCTCTTTCATTCAACCTGTCACCTTTTCCTATTTATAGCCTATACAGCCCCTCCCCGTTTTAGTCTTTGTTTTCCTCTATTTTACCAGACCTAAATGGCACAAACACTTTCCGTCACGGTGAAAAAATGGCTTTGCGCCTCCCCACCAAACCAGCTCTAAAAATCTTTTATACCCCCGCATAGAAAAGTTTGATTACAACAAGCGTCTCGTTAGGGGTTATAATGAAGTCACCAAAATCGGATTATTAATAAAATTTTTCAACCCATCTTGGCAAGGAGGTCCCTGGATTGAAACTGGTCATCATTGGCGGAGCCGGCCTGATCGGCTCTCAGGCTGCTTTCGAAATTGCCAAACAAAATCTGGTTAACCATATTAGTCTGGTGGATGTAAGACAAAATGTGGCCAAAAGCCATGAAATGGATATGGAGCAGGCTTTATGTGGTCTCTCTGACACCACCATATCCAGTGGAGGTTTTGAACAGCTTGAAGGGGCCGATATCGTGATGCTGGCGGTAGGCAAAGTGGGCCAAGCCGTGACCTCCACGCAGGAGGAAAAGCGTCCCACCCGCATGAGTCTGTTGTCCACCAATTATCGCATCGTAGCTGACATTGCCCCCCATATTAGGCAGTACTGCCCGCAGGCTGTCATCATCAATATGACCAATCCTTTAGATGTGATCAACTCGGTATTACCTCAATTAACGGGGATCCCTCCCCACAAGATTATCGGTTTCTCCTTAAATGATACCACTCGTTTTCGTTGGGCCCTGTCCAAAATTACGGGGGAGCCGTATTCCGCCATTGAGGCCATCGTTTTAGGAGAACATGGTGAAGCCCAAGTCCCCCTGTATAGCCGGATCACCATTCACGGTAAAAAGGTGGAACTGAGTGAAGAGCAAAAAGAAAAAGTGGCCACGATTTTGGATAACTGGTTTGCTGAACATGCCGCCCTTCAAGCCGGCCGTTCGTCTGGATGGCTCTCAGCCGTTAACGCGGCCCATCTCGTTAAAAGCTTAATCAATCATTCTCCAGATATTATCCCCTGTTCCGCCATTGGTCCCGATGGCATATCCATCGGTCAAGCTGTTCAGTTAAGCCCAAGAGGGATTGATCAGATCATACCGCTGCCACTATCAGAAGAAGAAGCACGACAGCTGGAACAGGCCAAACAAAAGGTGGCCCAAGCCCTTAAAACCCTTAATTTGTCAGAAAGTGGAACAAATTTAAAATAGACGGTGATCTTCAGCACAACCCGCTAAGGAGGAAAAAACATGTTAAAAATTTGCGACTTAACGGTGGACCGCTATGTCGAACAAAAGGAGTCAGATATGGGGCATGC
The DNA here is from genome assembly GCA_937927935.1 of uncultured Bacillaceae bacterium. Classification (GTDB taxonomy): domain Bacteria; phylum Bacillota; class Bacilli; order Caldalkalibacillales; family Caldalkalibacillaceae; genus CALFAC01. Next base: position 6,827 of record CALFAC010000167.1, on the reverse strand, counting down.
CCGCGGACAGGAAGTGATCGTAGTCAACGTCCATACTGACCAGGGCGTGACGGGAACCGGTTTTTTTACCACGCCGGTTTTTGATCATGGGCCTATTGGGGACCTCTGTGTCAGGCTGATCAAACGCAATTTAAAACAATTGATTATGGGAGAAAACCCTTTACACACGGAACGTATCTGGCAGCGCCTGGTGGAAGGTCCGTGGCGAACGGCCCGGGGGGGCTTAGTCCTCAGCTGTATCTCTGCCATCGATTTCGCCCTATGGGATATAAAAGGAAAAGTGTTTCAAGTCCCTGTTTGCGACCTGTTTGGCCAGCGGCGTCCCTTCATCCCCACCTATGCCAATGTGGGTCACCAGTTATCCCCGGACAAGTTGGCCCAAAAAGCGGCCGAATATGTGGCCCAGGGTCATCGGGCTGTGAAAATTAGAGGAGGGTCAGTGGCCGTCCCCTTAGCGGAAGCCACCAAAAGGGTGGCTGCCGTCCGAGAAGCTGTCGGCCCGGAAGTGAAATTGATGGTGGACATTAACGGTTCATGGGATGCTGAAACCGCCATTGCCCAGTTGAAGGCGTGGGAGCCCTATCAACTTTATTGGTTGGAAGAACCGGTCTCACCTGAAGATTTGGCCGGTTATCTAAAGGTGAGAGAATATGCCGGACAAACCTATATCGCCGGTGGCGAGCAAAACAGTGGCTTAAATGAGTTTCGCCTTTTAATTGAATATGGGGCAGTTGATATTGTCCAGCCCAATGCCAACGCTACTGGAGGCATCACCGACTGGTTAAGAATTTATCAGCTGGCAGCTTTCCACCATGTGCCCGTTTCTCCGTGGAATTTACAGCACATTCACATTCATATGGCGGCCGGATTGCCTCATGTCAAATGGATTGAATATTTCACACCAGACCGCAATTATTTTCCCAATCAGCTGTTTACAGGCCCCGTTCTGAAAGAAGTGAAAAAAGAGGATGGTATCTATTTTCTACCTCCAGAAGAACCTGGATTAGGTCTCAAATTAAATGAGGAGCTGGCTGAAAAAACCCGAGTTGAAGACTGATTCAGAAAGTGCAAGGAGGTGTGCAATGAGCAACCCGTTCATCTTTCCTATTCTGTCGACGCTATTTTCACTGTTTTTTCTGATTATGGCACTGCTTCTGCCCAAAACACCGCAAGGCATCGGACCAGGCGGATGGCCAAGTGTTATCCTGGGACTCATGCTCATCTTAAGCCTTCTTCTGTTAATCAAAACCTATCGATCTCACCAACAGGTTAGTGCTGACCAAGAGGTGAAGGAAGAACAGGGGGAACATGTCACCAGCCGCTCGTACCGTCATTGGCTTGTTCTTGGGATTAGTGTTCTCTACTTTTTCCTGATGCCCTATATCGGTTTTGTGGTGGCTACCCCTTTGTACCTCATTGCTGTAGCTCGACTATTAGGGATGACAGGTTGGTTGAAAATCATCTGCTTATCCATCATCTGTAGTGCATTTTTCATTTATCTATTTGCCATTACGCTGATGCTGCCGCTTCCCCGAGGATTAGGGCTGTTCAGAACGCTCAGCTTATTGCTCTATTGACGGCATCTTGTGGGAGGAGAAACGCGATGTTTGAACACCTGCTCAATGGCTTTATTAACGCTTTGCAACCCTTTCATTTATTAATGCTCTTTTTTGCCGTCGTGCTCGGTTTTTTTGGCGGAGCCATGCCAGGAATAGGCGGCATCATGTTGATCATTGTCTTACTTCCGATAACGTACGGCATGGACCCCATCCCGGTGTTTCTGCTGTTAACGGCGATGTACGCCGCCACCGCCTATTCTGGGTCCATCAGCGCCATCCTGTATCGCATTCCAGGTACCCCTGAAGCGGTGGCCACCGTTTTTGACGGTTACGCCATGGGTCAGAAAGGGAAATTAGGGGAAGCGATGGGCCTGGCCATGACCAGTTCAGCCATCGGCGGCATAATAGGGGCGCTCTTTCTGTTCTTCCTGACCCCGCCGCTTGCCTCCTTTGCCCTGCGCTTTTCTTCACCCGAATATTTTGCCTTAGCCATTTTGGCGTTAACGGTGGTGGCCAGCATTAGCGGAAAAGATTTAATCAGGGGATTGTTGGGCGTGCTGTTTGGCCTATTTATAGCCACGGTGGGTATTGATAGTTTGACAGGAACCCCCCGATTCACCTTTGGCTCTTCCTATCTAAAATCGGGACTCGATCTGGTCCCCATTGTCATCGGCTTATTTGCCATTTCAGAAATTATGAAAAATGTGAGAAACAATATCAACCTTAATCAGTCCGCCAAAGCGGTAAAGGTGAGAACAAAACTATTTATTGGCAACTTGTTGAAAAAATGTGCCGGAACCATCGCCCGCTCCTCCCTGCTTGGTGCCTGGATCGGTATCCTGCCGGGAATTGGTGGGACAACGGCCGCCTTAATCAGTTATAGTGAAGCGATGCGCTGGTCTAAAAATCCCGAGCAGTTTGGCAAAGGAGCACCTGAAGGAATTGCCGCACCGGAGTCGGCCAATAACTGTGCGTCAGCCACCTCCTTTGTACCGCTATTTTCCCTGGGGATCCCTGGAAGTGCAACCACTGCCGTTATCCTTGGGGTGTTTATCCTGCACGGTTTGCAGCCCGGTCCCATGATGCTCACCACCCATTCCGAGTTGGTCTACACCATTTTTGCCGGATTGTTTCTAGTCAACATCATGATGATCATCTTTGCCAAACCGTTTGTCTCTCTCTTTGTCTATACGCAAAAAATCCCTTACAGTCTGTTGGCACCGCTGATCATCATCTTCTGCTTCATCGGCACCTATACGGTCCGCAACTCCATGTTTGATATCTGGGTCATGGTGGTATTTGGACTATTAGGTTACTTTTTTGAAAAAATACGTTTTCCCCTGGCGACCGTCATCTTGGGAATTGTGCTGGGGCCCATGGTGGAAGAGGAACTGCGCCGCTCCTTGATTATGTCTAACGGTGATTTCTCCATCTTTTTTACCCGACCCATTAGCTGCCTGTTACTGATCTTGGCCATCCTCTCCCTGCTCTGGCCCATCATCAAGAAACGATTGCCTAAACGTACGATTCCGTTGCCAAATAAAGATCAATCACTTTGATAAAAAAAAACCGTAAATCAAAGGGGGATTAAACATGACAAGTAAAAGAGTGATTACACTTCTGATCATGTTGGTGTTGGGATTGGCTTTGGTATTAAGCGGGTGCGGCGGACAATCAAGCCAGACCGATGATGTTCAAGCACCTCCTTCGACAGAGGACCCATCAGCTGAGTCTGAACAGTCCGAGGAACAAGGGGACGAAGCATCGTCCAACATTGATTTTCCCACCCGACCCATTGAAATTATCGTTTCCGCTGGACCTGGTGGAGGATCTGATAATTTTGCCCGGGCTGTCGCCCAGGAACTTGCTGACATCTATGGTGTACCAGTCAATGTAGTTAACATGCCTGGAGCCAATGGAGCCGTTGCCAGACAGGAATTGTTAAACCGGCCTGCGGATGGTTATACGCTTCAGGTTACCGTTTCAACTTTTCAAACTGAGCTTGCTCAAGGAAATGTGGAACAGGCCGAAAAGTTGGAAGGTTTGGTCATGTTCCATGAAGACACCTATGGTTTGCATGTAAACGCCAACAGCCCCTTTACCGATGTCGAAAGCTTTATCGCTGAGGCTGAAAAACGACCGGGAGAGTTGCGCGTGGGTGGCACTTACCCCTTAACATTGGATGAGTTAATGGTGCGTAAATTGGAAAGAGAAACGGGCGTTACCTTAACCTATGTCCCCTATGATTCGGCAGGACAGATGCATGCCGATCTCTTAGGCGGCCACATTGAAGCCATCATCGATGAATTTGGCCCCGTTACTGAATTGGTTGAAGCAGGACAAGTAAAATCGATCCTGGCCTTTACAGACCAAAAGGTGGAAGAACTGGCGGATGTGCCCACATCAGTTGAGAAAGGCATCAATATAACGGATGGAATGACCCGAGGCATTATTATCCACGCCGACACGCCCCAAGAAATCAAAGATAACCTGCAAGAAGCGATGCAAAAGGTGTATGAACAGGAACGCTATAAAGAGTTTATGCGCAACAACCTGCTTCACCTCAAAGAAGCTTTTAAACTGGCCGACGAATACAATGCTTTGATTGAAAAGCAGGTGGCAGAGTATAAGGAAATTTACGATTCCTTACAATAAAACTTAGATTTCAACCTCTTCAACTGCTGTTAATCAGCTTTTTGGCCGTGCTGCTGATGATCCGCTTGATTTCAGTTGGGATGGACGGACTGAAAATGAGATAGTAAGGGGTGGACGGCAACCCTTCTTCAAAAGGAAGTTCCACCAACGTCCCATTTTCCAGTTCGTCCTGCACATTTTTTCGCTGTAGAATAGCGATGCCCAATCCCTTTTTCACCAAAATTTTGACCCAGCCCAAGTTATACACTTGCATTTCATTAAGCCGTTTTAAACCATGTTTTTTCAGGTACTGCCCACAGGGGCTGGTGGTTAAAAAATCTTTATTGTTTAAAATCATGGGATACGCTTCCAAATCTTGAATGGTGAGTGTTCCTTTTTTCTGCGCCAAGGGATGATCAGGAGCACTCACCAAAATATTTTCCACTTGCCCCACTTTGATCACGGTTAAACCTTCTGGCAGTTCTTGATCGGTCATATCCGTCAGTCCAATATCACCGCTTCCTTCAACCACCCCTTTTATGATTTCTTCCGCAATATTGATACGGATAGACAAGCCCAAGTTGGGAATTCGGTCAAGCAGCCCTTTATACAGCTCGGCCACCACAAAGGCGCCAATATGATTGTTGCAAGCCATGGTAATATTTAAAGGGAGGTTAAACCTATTTTTTCTGATTTGTTCATGCGCTTTATGGATCAAATGAAGCCCTTCTTTTAAATAAGGATACACCTCTTCACCAACGGGCGTTAAAATCACCTTGTTGCGGTTCACCCTTTTAAACAGCTGAACACCCAAGTCCCGTTCCAATCCTCTGATCCTGGCACTAACTGCCGGTTGGGTAATAAACAACTCATCCGCCGCCGAAGAAAAGCTCCCCTTCTCCACCGACTTAATAAAGGCTTCGATGTTTTTCAACTCCATCTGAAAACCCCCTTATATGTTTATTTTAATATAATTGATAAATTTATAGACAATGTAAATGATGTCAGTACAGTTATTGACATGCCGGAAAAGCTGTGCTATTATAGTCTCTGCTTCGATAGGATTTCGACCAACAGATGACTCGGTAGCTCAGTCGGGAGAGCACCATCTTGACAGGGTGGGGGTCGGCGGTTCGAGCCCGCCCCGAGTCACCATACTTAAATAAAACCAATCCCTTGTGTAGCAAGGGATTTTTGTATTTGGATAAACAAAAAAGAACCCTCCAAGGGTTCTTTCGATCTCAGGCTAAATTTAATCAAAATCATCTTCCTCTTCAATTTTAATAATTCTCCCTGTTTTAGAGTTGACCTCCACTTCATAAATTTTGTTTTGTGGAGTCAAGATGAAAAACTCATACACCAAAACACCGTTTTCCATTTCCATATCCACATGTAGAATTTGACCTGGTACTCTTTGTAAAGCAATTTGCACTGCTTCTTCCATCGAAACTCGCTGCCTGTACATGAATGAACCGTAGTAAGGATGAGCATACATAAAAAAATCCTCCCTGTTCCCAACCATCGATAATTAACCATATGCGTTAGACCAGGCAGTCGTGCGCCCATTTAAGGTGTTGCGATGATGGGAAACAGAAGGAATTAAATCACCTGATGAGTACCGACAGTTTATAAAAATTATTAATTCACGATCCTTAAACCAATGACGGTACAGATAATCCCTGCGATACAGACTAAACGTAAGGGGCTTTTGGATTCATTAAAAAATAAGATGCCGATCACCGTTGCGCCAGCTGTGCCAATTCCAGTCCAAACGGCATAGGCAATGGACAAGGGGATTTCGACCAGAGCCATACGCAACAAGGTTAAACTGATGAAAAAACCGCCTATCAAGATGATATAGCCAATCCAGTTCCCTTTTTCAGACACCTTCTTTAACCCGATCACGCCCACAATCTCAGTTAAACCGGCTAGTATCAAATAAGTCCAACTCATCTTAGATCCCCCTGCCCTTCAGAGCTAAATCTTAAACCGATAATAAAAATAACAAGTAATACCACCAGTAACATTTTTAAAAAGCTGATGGTTTCTTGAAACAGAACAATGTCAACAATCACCATCCCAACCACACCAATTCCTGTAAATACGGCATAAGCGGTACCAACACCTAAACGTTTTACAGATTTTATTAGTAAATCGAAGCTAACAATAAGCACAATGATGATGGGGCCACCTAGCATATCCATTTTTAAAGCAGTGGCCCATATGATTTCTAATAAACCAGCAATCATTAAATAGATCCAGGCGCGTCCCAGACTGTTTTTTTCTTCCAGTTTCTTCTCTTTTTTACCCTCTTCAGCCTCTCTCTCTTCTTCCTTGGTCTGTCCCTCAGTTTGCGAATCTTTCCTCTTCGACGGAAAAAAGGTCTCGATGATCTCTAGAATCAGGTGAACAATGAGTACCGTTTTCCAGATGCTGCTGATCATGTTAACTGTACTATTTTGATAAATCGGTACTCCCTGATTTACAAAGTGATCGACAATATACTCAAGGTAAGATTCACTCCCCAGTTCGGAAAGGGGAAGTACTCCAAAAATGGGCACAAACAACAGATGCACTCCCAGAAATAAAAGTGCATGATAGAAAAATATATTCCATTTTGCATTACTATGATCG
>CALFAC010000166.1 GCA_937927935.1 uncultured Bacillaceae bacterium | reverse complement strand
GGTGTTTATCTCCGGGCTAACGGGTGCGTCAAAATGAGCGCTCATTTTTAATTGAGAGGCGGTCAAAGAGGAGTGGGATGGACCTCTGTTTGTGCGTATTTCAGCGAGTGATTACCACCCTGAAGGATTAACCGTTGATGATTACGTTTATTATGCCCAAAAAATGAAAGCCCAAGGTGTGGATCTCATTGACTGCAGTTCCGGAGGTGTTGTGCCGGCAAAAATCAATGTTTATCCGGGGTATCAGGTGCCTTTTGCAGAGAAAATCAGGGCAGAAGCCAATATTGCCACCGGCGCAGTCGGCTTGATTACCAGCGGATGGCAAGCAGAGGAAATTTTACAGAATGAGCGGGCCGATCTTGTCTTTCTGGCCCGGGAATTGTTGCGCGATCCCTATTGGCCGAGACGGGCGGCACAAGAGTTAAATATGCAGATTGAAGGTCCCCGCCAGTACGAGCGGGCCTGGTAATAACAGATGATTCCTCCGGTGACAACAGTTGTGGCCCATTTTTGCCAAAACTCTCAAGCCATACTTTTCACCATTCCGGGTACGTTATAGATGGGCAATGTTTGAAGGGAGGAATCATCATGCCATATGGTGCCCATGAAGCCATGGAAGCCCATGAAATATTAGGTGACACAATCAACATGATTGACCACTTTGCCATGTACGCCGCCCAATGTGAGGATCCCCAATTGGTGCAAATCCTCAACCGTCACATCGGCCAAGCCATTCAACATTACAATAATCTGGTGGAATACACCCACGATTACACCCAGGTTCCTGCAGCCATACACAACCGGCAGCAGGTGCAGCCTGGACAAATCAACTATTGCTTTTCCAATCCCCAGCAAAAAACGCCGCAGCTTAAGATGAACACCATGTCCAACCAGCAAATCGCCCATGCCGTTTTGTCTGCGCATAAAAATTCGGCTAAAAATCACATGAGTGCCGCTCTGGAATGTGCCGACCCCAATGTCCGCCAACTGATGGTCAACGGTGCTGTGGCCTGCGAGCAAGCTGCTTATGAAGTGTTCCGCTATATGAACGAAAAAGGCTGGTACCAAGTACCCACCCTTGACAATCACACGGCCAAAACGATGCTGCACAGTTACCAGCCTGTCGGGCAGCCTCAGCCTCAAATGTAATCATTCCCCATCCCCCAACAGTTGTTGTTGGGGGATTTTCACGTCATAAGCCCAGAACCATGAGTGGCCCTGGGCTTTATTCCACACCCTTAATTTTCTCCTTCATAAGCTGCTTCATAAATTTCAGTAATCTCCCGTACTGTTAGCCAGCGAGGATTGTTATTTAAAAGCCGATCTATCTTACTTGCTTCCTCAGCTAAGGCAGGAATATCTTCGCGCTTAACCCCCACCTCACGGATTGAAGCTGGAATTCCCACATCCTGGGCCAGTTTACTCATGGCTTGTACAGCTCGATCTGCCGCTTCACGCAAACTTAATCCCTCAACCTGTTCACCCATCGCCTGGGCAATTTCGACAAATTTTTGTAGATCAGCAACGACATTGTACTTCATTACATAGGGTAATAACATAGAGTTGGCTACCCCGTGGGGCACCTTAAACTTGCCACCCAGCGGATAGGCCAGGGCATGGACAGCTCCCACACCTGCATTACCTAAGGAAATACCTGCTAACAAACTACCCATAGCCATTTCTTCCCGCGCTTTTAAATTAGATCCTTGAAAAACAGCTTTGCGCAGTGATTGTGAAATAAGTTTAATGGCCTTGAGCGCGATGCCATCTGTTAAGGGATTAGCCCGCACCGCTGTATAGGACTCCACAGCATGCACCAAAGCATCCATCCCTGTTGCTGCTGTTACAGCAGGGGGAACAGTTAAGGTTAAGGCAGGATCCACGATTGCCACATCAGGCAACAAGTAAGTGCTCACAATACCTTTTTTAACCTGATCACGGGTATCAGTAAAAATGGCATTATAAGTGACCTCAGAACCAGTGCCCGCCGTCGTCGGAATCAAGATAAACGGAACACCCTTTTTTTCTACTTTCTCGATGCCGACCATGTCACGGACATTTTGCTCATTGGTCAACATCACTGACAAAACTTTTGTGACATCCAGGGCGCTGCCTCCCCCGACACCAACTAATACATCAAAGCCGCCTGCTTTAATTTTGGCTACTATCTGTTCCAAAATCTCAAATGGAGGCTCCGCAACCACATCGTCAATGATATCCACAAGGAGTTGTTCCTCTTGAAGAGAACTGATCACTTGATCAAGAATACCTGTCTTGCGGATCACTTTATCAGTGACCACCAATACTTTATGAGCACCCAGTTTTTTGGCTTCACGGCCGACAGTGTTGACAGAACCTACCCCCATGATCAATTCGTTCGGTGTTCTAAAGTAAGCTAAATTCATGCGTATCACCTCTGTTACTATAATTTGGCGGTTGGCGTGTTATGAACCAAGTTTAATCCCTATAAATTTCAGGTCTGTCATATCTTCAACAGCATATTTAACTCCTTCTTTTCCCACACCACTTTGTTTCACACCACCATAAGGGTAGTTGTCTTGCCGGTAAGTAGAGATCTCATTGATCCATACCCCACCGGTCTCTAAAGCATCTGCCAATCGAAGGGCACGATCAATATTCTGTGTAAACACACCCGCTTGCAAGCCAAAATTCGAGTTGTTGGCCATTTGAATCACTTCTTGCTCTGTTGTAAAGGGGATGATGGAAACAACAGGGGCAAATACTTCCTGGCAAACCACCTTCATCTCTGGCTTCACGTTGACTAACACAGTCGGGGCCATGACGGAACCATTCCTTGTCCCCCCTGTCAATACCTTGGCTCCCCCTTCCAGTGCTTCTTTCACCCACTCTTCAGCTCGTTTTGCCGCTTCCTCAGTGATCATAGGTCCAATATCAGTTGACTCTTGCAACGGATCGCCCACCTGCAATTCATTCACCTGGCGGACAAACCGTTCCACAAACGCATCATAAACCGTTTGTTGAACATAGATGCGCTGCACTGATATACACACTTGGCCAGAGAAAGCAAAAGCTCCTTTAACTAAACTATTAACAGCTATATCCAGCTCAGCATCATCAAAAATTATGTTAGGGGAGTTAGAACCCAATTCCAGGGTAACCTTCTTTAATCCAGCCATCTGTTTAATTTTCAAGCCAACCTGCGGACTGCCAGTAAAGGTCACCTTGGAAATGCGTTCATCTTGTACCAAAGGTTCGCCGATGTCGGGACCAAAACCCAAAACAACATTAAGTGCACCGGTGGGCAATCCTGCTTCTTCAAACACTTTGGCTAATTGTATTGCAGAAAACGGCGTTTTTTCCGCTGGTTTTAAAACCACAGTATTGCCAGCAGCTATAGCAGGACCCAATTTGTGTAAAGCCAGGTTCAGCGGGAAGTTAAATGGTGTAATCGCCCCAACTACACCCAGGGGCACCCGCTTAACTAAGCCTAATCGGTTTTCCCCACCTACAGCTGCATCCATGGGTACCAGTTCACCTGCCAACTTTTTCGCTTCATCGGCAGAGAAACGTAAAACCTGCACACCCCGCTTCACTTCGGCCCGGCCATCGCGTATTGGTTTGCCTGCCTCTAAAGCAAGGATGGTAGCAAACTCCTCTGTACGCTCTTCCAAAATATCAGCGGCTCGGCGTAATATGGCTGCTCTTTGATAAGCCGGAATTTTTTTCATGGTTGTGTGGAACACTTTCAGGGCAGTCACGATCGCCCGGTCCAAATCCTCACTCGTAGCTAAATGAATGCGGCCAATCACCTCTTTGTTAAAGGGATTGTGAACTTCTAAAGTGTCGCGTCCTTCCCCCTTATATTCCTGACCAGCAATAATGGAACCTGCTTCAAAACCTGTATGACTCACTTGCAATCCCTCCTATTTGTAGAAAGAATGAACAACGGAATAAACTATCGGAATAATTGAGGTAACCATAAGACGATTTCGGGGAAGAATGCAATAATTAACAATGCAACAAACAAAGACAAAGTAAAGGGCAACGCAGCTTTGCTTGCCTTCTCCATCGTTGTGCCCATGATAGGAACCATCACAAAAAGATTAACACCAACTGGTGGTGTCACCATACCTATGGCAATAGCCACAACCATCACAATGGCAAAATGAACAGGGTCCATCCCCATCCCTACTGCAACCGGTGCCAATACGGGGCCAAGGAGCATGACGATGGCTGCACCTTCCAAAAACATTCCCACAAAAATGAGGATGAAAATGATAAGTAACAAGATAATCACATGATTATCTGTTAGTCCTAACAGTGCATCGGCCACTGCCTGTGGAATAGCAAAATAGGTCATCACCCACCCGAAAGGAGCAGACATGGCCACTACCAGTAGTATAACCGCTGAGGTAATGCCACTGCGCACAAAGCTTTCAAAGATATCATTCAATGTTAATCTGCGATAAATCAACCCGCCAACTAAAAAAGCATAAGCTGCCGCGACGGCACCACCTTCTGTAGGTGTAAACACCCCTCCGCGAATCCCAACCACAATAATGATGGGCATGACAAATGCTAAGGATGCAGCCACCGTAACGTCCAGCAATCCTTTCCATGAAAAGGGGACTGAAGATGTAGGATATCGGTTCTTTATGGCCATCAGATAAGCAACCAGCATCAGCAAGCAAGCAATGATGAGACCAGGTACAATGCCGGCCATAAACAAGGCCCCGATAGAGACGTTCATCTGTGCACCATATAAAATCATAATGACGCTGGGCGGAATAACCGGTGCCATCACCCCCACACTGGCGATCAGCGCAGCGATAAAATCTTTACCGTAGCCTTGCTTCTCCATCGCAGGTCCCAAAGTTTTGCCCAAGGCGGCCGTTTCCGCTACGGCAGAGCCCGACAAACCGGCAAAACCCACCCCGGAAACAACCGTCACCTGCGCCAATCCCCCTCGCACCCGGCCCATGAAAAATTTAGCGAAGTTGATCAGTCGATCTGTAATCCCTGACCGATTCATCAGCTCTCCGGCCAAGATAAAGAATGGAATGGCCATGAGAGGAAATGATTCAGTGGGATTATACAACGTCTGGGCAAACACATCAAAAGGGAGCGTGCCCGTGACAAAAATAAATATAATGACTCCAATCCCCAGACTAAAGGAGATCGGAATACCAATGAACAGCGCAACTAAGAAAGGAATCAGCAGCCACCAGATCATGTGCGTCTTACCTCCCGCAAATCACGGACAATAAAATGAACCAGATGGAGCACCATGATGCTTCCGCCAACCAAAATGCTCAGCCGAGGCCAAAACAGGGATAGGCGCAAGGCATTGGAAAAATAGTTGACGCTATTGACAGCCAGGTTGTAACCCAAATAAACCAATAAGATGACAAACAAGAGCATAGTGATTTTGGTGATGAGGCGCACCAGCAACTGCCCTCGCTGTGACAAACGTTCAACAAACATATTAATGCTGATATGTTCCATTTGTTTAACAGCGATAGCTGAGCCAAGAAAGGTCATCCAAGCCATTAAAAAGGTGGTCAGCTCCTCAGGCCAGCTTAATCCCGTGTTAAACAGATAACGGAGGGCCACCTGTAAAATAATGGATGCAAACATGGTTGCTACAATGATCCCCAGTACATATTTAGAGACTACATTGATAAGATCACTGCATTTCCCTAAAATGTGATCCAGTTTGGCTAACATCAACACATCCTCCTTAAACAGGGCGGTTAAGCGAGAGGCTTAAGCCTGTCCAGCTAACCGCCCGCAGATCAATCCATCAGCGCTGGGCTTCTTGGATTCTCTCAATCAGATCTTCAGGAATTCGATCAGTAAACAGATCCCAAATGGAGACTGAAATCTCACGCCATTGGGCCAATTCCTCCTCTGAGGGGGTGTAGAATTGTACCCCTTCATCAATCATCTGCTGTTTCATCTCATCAGCCATTTTGGGCGCAATTTCAAAATTGTAATCTTGTGCCACTTGGGCAGCTTCCAAGACAGCTTGCTGCTGGGCTTCTGACAGCTTGTCAAAACTGTCTTTATTCATGAAGGCCATATGCATCGCGTGAATACCGCCTGTTTCAGTGACATAGCGAATTACCTCATGCAGATTGGCAGTCACGACCCAGTGAAATTGTTGCACCAAACCGTCGACTACACCTTGTTCAAGGGCAGAATATACCTCAACCCAAGTAATCGGTGTAGCTACAGCACCCAATGCTTCCACATAGGCCATTTCTATTGGGCTTTCAGCTGTACGGAAGCGCAGTCCTCTTAAATCTTCAGGCACACGCACTTCCCTCTTTGAGTTCATGACATCCCGCTGAGTACCAGGATCAAGGAAAAAGAGCAGCTTCAAACCTAACTCCTCTTCTGCCTTTTCCTTAAACTCTTGCCCAATATCTCCGTTTAGCACCTTGTGAGTAGCATACACATCCTCAAATATATACGGCAGATCAAACACCAGGAACAGATCAGTAAACGGGGCCATATTGTTCGTTGCCGCAGAGGCAATATCTAAAGTGCCGTTTTGTAACATCTCTATCCCTTGGGTATCACCAGCTAAAGTGGCACTATGGTGAATTTTGACTGTGACACTTCCTTCGGTACGCTCTTCCAGCTCTTCTTTAAATTTTTCATAAGTGAGATAGATGGGAGTGCCAGGTGCAGCTGTATGGGATAAAACGAGTTCAACTGCCTGCTCTGTTCCGGCCTCCTCCCCGGCTTGACCGCCATCATCAGCCGTTTGATTACCGCAACCTGCCAGTACCAACATAAACAGTGCACTAGCAATGACAAACCATTTGTTGCGCTTAATCATAACTAATCTTCCCCCTAATTGTTTTTCTTTATTTTTGATGAAAACTCCCAAGATTGTATACGTATACATTTTTAAATATTAAAGCTTCTATAAATTTCTATAATTATAGAATCTAAATATTATTCATGCAGGATCACCCCCTAAACAAAATGTATGCGTATTCATAATAAGCTATAAAAAGAGATACAGGCATAAATAGACTGTATCTAGTGATTCAGTTTTGCGGTGGTATTACGAATCACCAAGTTAGGTTTAAGCTGAATCTGTTTATAAGCTGAAGTATTATTTTCTTCCTCAATTAAATTAACTAACAGATTAACCCCCAATTCCCCCATCTGTTCAATGTTATGCGCCACACTAGTCAATTGTATGGCTTGATGGCCAGCCAAGGCAATATCATCAAAACCGATGACACTGATATCGTCGGGAATACGTAGATTCATACTTAACAGTATATCCATGGCTATAAGCGCTATGTGATCTGTGCCGCACAAAAGTGCAGTAGGCGGATTGGCAAGATACACTAGTTCAGTTACAGCAGATTTGATGTCCTGTGCGGTTAAATTCACTTCTTGTAAATATGCAGGATTAAACTTGATGCCGTTTTCCTCTAAAACTTGTAGTGCCCCTTCTTTGCGTTCAAGAAAAGTAGAAATATTAGCAGGTCCCAGCACCATCCCAATCCGTTGGTGCCCAAGCTGGACCAGATGTTCCATAGCCAAACGTCCGGCAGTATGGTTGTCCAACACCACGTAATGGCCCTCTTTTTGGTGCTTGCGGTTAATCATAATAAACGGGATTCCGGATTGTTCCAACGTATCATAAATGGGGTGTTGTAGATTGATAGAAGAAATAATGATTCCTTCGACATGATGGCTTAATACCTCATCAATAATCTCATCCATGCCATGGGATTGTTCAAAATAGACCAGTGTGTTGTAGCCTTTAACGGTCGCCGTGTTAATGATAGCAGTCGCCATCTCAGAATAGAAAGGATTTTCCAATCCCCCGGATATCAAGGCCAGTGTTTTTGTTCGATTCAAGACCAAACTGCGGGCGATCATATTGGGGCGGTAACCCAGTTCCTTCATGGCCCGCTCCACTTTTTCGCGGGTCTCCTTGCGCACATGGGGCGAGCCATTAATGACCCGGGAGACCGTAGCCTGGGAAACCCCGGCTAGTTTTGCTACCAATTTAGATGAGACCATGATCTGTCCTCTTTCTAGCGTCAGTCGAAGTGCTTTGTTAATTTTTTTGTATACGTATTCAAAAGTGTTTTCTAAATTATAACATGGGCCTTTGTATTTGTAAATATCTTTTGACAAAATAGCAAAATATTATTGACTGTAATAGTTCCCAAACTTATGCCCCAACTGAACTATTAACTGTGGCTTATACATCGGTAGAAGATCCACGCGGCTTTCATATAGTACCACCTCTTTAACCTGCCAAGTGATTTTATCGCTGTTCAGCTGAACACCCTGGTTAAGGGAGCGAATATCAAATGTTTGCTTTCCCCTGTATGTTCGGGCCAGGGTCACATGGGGGCGGTAGGGCCTGTTGTCAGCAGGATAACCCAGCTTGGCCATTTCCTCTTCGACCTTGTGTTGCAAGTTATTGAGCACGTCAAGCTCTCCCTGAACACCAATCCACAGAATGCGCGGACGGCTTGGCTCGCCAAAGACACCTATATTTTTCAGGGACAATTTAAAGGGAGAAAAGCATGAAGCAATCTCAGCAAGGGAGCGGTTCAGCCGCGGTAGACGTGTCAGGGTCGTGTCGCCCAAAAACTTGAGCGTGAGATGATAATCCTCAACATGCACCCATTTTTTAAATGGCCATCGTTGCCACTGACTGACCCTTTCCCTTAGTTGTTGGCGCACTGCATAAGGGAGGGGCAGAGCGATAAAGAGGCGTTTGGTATCCCTTGTTTCTGTTTTAAATGAATATTTATTTGTCATCATGAGGAGGCTCCTCCTTTTTCACCCATGTTTCTAACCAGGTCACAAATTGTGTAAAATGCGCTACATAACTTACCGGACACACCCCTTGTTCACACAGGCGTGACCGGTCTCCTTTGTAGGCGACAAAACCTACTCCCGCTAATTGGGCTGCTTTCCCATCAATCCAGGAATCCCCCAGCATGATCCACCGGTTCACTTCGGGGTAGCGGTCTTTCACCACCAACAGGCCGCTTGGGTAGGGTTTCAAGGCCTCCATCTGATCCCTGCCGATGACGATGTCCAAGAAGGGCAGAATATCTGTTTTTTGTAAAGCCAGGCAAGCGGCAGCGTAGGCATTGTTGGTGACCACGGCTAAGATATAACCGCGGCGTTTTAATAATGCTAATCCCTGCTTTACTCCATCCTCCAGCTGTACATTCCTCATCCCCTTTGTTTCATGCTTGGTGACAATCTCAAACATGTGTTCCACAACCTGCGGTTGGGCCGGTTCACCATTTAGCAAACGCTTTCCCGTCTCAATCACCTGGGCTGGCGTCAGCTGTTGCTCATAGATAGCAGGTGTGCCAATATTGGAGTCCAGCAAGTAACGAATCAAATCCTCCCTCATGGCTGAAAAATTAATCCGGGATTGCAACAGCGTATTGTCCATATCAAACATGATCCCCATCTGCATGCCTATCTCTCCTCACCGTTCATCTCCCTTTTTATCATCATAACAAATCAACGTAAAAATCCCCATATCTTTCCTGTAAGAGTAAAATGTTTGTGGGCAGAGGGAAAAATGAGTAAATGAATTAAAATGATGATCGTTGGATATAGAAAAAGGGCCCTTCTCCTTGGTAGAGTGTTAAATGAGAAAAACCAACACCAAGAAAGGAGAAGGCCCTATGCAAAAGCTTACCACGAAAATCCCCACAATAAAAGATCTCGAAGGCTTATTGTTTCGGAAATTGCAGGAGCAGTTTTCAGAGGGGATGCGCCGGATTTTGGAGGCGCTGGACGATTGGATCATGGAACAACGGGATACCGCTCGCTTTCGCCTCAAAGACCAACGGGAGATCAGTATCGATACATTGTTTGGCACAGTTCGGTTCAAACGGCGGTTGTACCTGGACCGGAAGACAGGGAAGCATGTCTTTTTGCTGGATCGGATGATGCAATATGAGGGTCGGGACAAACTCAGTCCGAACCTGGAGGAGTTGGCGATCCAGTTTGCCAGCCAGGGGCCATCGTATTGGGATAGCGCCCAGCGTCTGGAAGCCTTGTTGGGATATCGGGTACTGAGTCATGAAGCCATCCGGGACAAACGCATCGTGCAGGCTGAACGTGCAGAACCTTCGGAAGGGGAACGGCGTCCCGTCCGGGTATTGTTCGTGGAAGTGGACGGACTGTATACTAAACTGCAACGAGAGCGACGCCGCGGGATGGAAAATCGTATAGCAGTGGTGCATGAGGGATGGGAAAGCGAAGGGGGGCGGGTACGGCTAAAGGCAAAGCGGCATTATGTACATACCGGTGACGGGGATTTTTGGGAAGGATTTGGTGATTTTTTGGTGCAACACTACGATATGGATGAACAGACGTGGCTGGTGGTGAATGGGGACGGAGCGGACTGGATCGGGAAATGTACTTCATACTTTACCCGTTGCATCTATACATTGGACCGGTTTCATGTCGTTCGGGAGCTAAGGCGGTATGTGGGACATTTGCCGAAAGTATGGAAAGCGATTCGAAAGTCATTGGCTTCGTTCGATGCCGATATGTTGCTGGAGACCCTGGCGGCCGTTCCGGAAACGCAGATTGCGGAAGAGTGGCGGGAGGAATGGAGAAAGTACCGGGCGTTTTTGGAACATCATCGGGAACATTTGAGAGATTACCGGGACAAATTGCGCAAAGCAGGTATAGACACGAGCAAAATGAGGCCGATGGGAAGCGCAGAGGCGCAAATGCGCATCATGGCCAAACGGACCAAACGGGGAGGATATAGTTGGAGTGTCCGGGGCGTACGAGCCATGCTAAAAACAATCATGAAATCCAAGGAAGGACGTCCCTTGACGAATCTGAAAGGGGACACGAGCCAAAACTTTCCGTTTGTAAATTCTACGATCCGCCAGTGGTTGCAGGAAGTGAAACGACAGTCGAAAGGGTGTATCAACGGGACGATCCGCTTGTTGTTGGGTCCGATGCAAAGCAGTCCGACAGGGAGGGCATTGAAAGGATTGATAAGAGGAAATTAAAGGAAAAACACGAATCGTAAGTGAAAGGATGATAAACGAAAGCGCTACCAAGCGAGAGAGGGGCAAAACTTTTTCAAGTCATTTTGGAAAGGTGCCCACGATGACTTGACTCACACTTTAATTGAACGAGTATTGCAAAATTTGTTTGTTTGTGATATATTAGCTCGGAAA
>CALFAC010000165.1 GCA_937927935.1 uncultured Bacillaceae bacterium | reverse complement strand
TCATGGTGATGGTGATGATGACTGGACATTGTCAGACGCTCCTTAATGATGTTCTGCATGCTCAATCGCTTGTTTTAATAATGAAAGCACATGATCGTCATCGCAGGAGTAATAAAGGGTTTTTCCTTCCCGACGATACTTGACCAGTCTCAGATTCCTTAAAATACTGAGCTGGTGGGAAACAGCAGATTGAGACATTCCTAGTACTTCGGCAATGTGACTAACACTACATTCTTCTTGCGACAACAAATAAAGAATTCTGATCCGCGTCGGATCGGATAACACCTTAAATGTTTGCGATACCTGTTCAATCGTTTCGGTTACTAAAAAGGAATGGTCTTCCACTTTCATAATAAACTCCCTCGTTTCTTATTCATATGATCATATGTTCATATGTTATTTTATAATAATATACATAGTTATTTTCTGTCAAGTTTAGGAACTACAACTGGTCTGGGATGACCATGGCATGGCACTCGCTGTGGCATTTGCTTACAAATCACAGCAGAAGCTATAAATTGAAACGAGAAGGCCGATCTATACAAGAAATTCGTCAATATATTGATGAAAAATATAATATAAAGAAGGTTACCCCAAACCAACAAACACTCCTCTGCCTGCATAAAAAATAAACCTCACTTTTCAGAAAACGAAAAGTGAGGTTTTTCATTGATATTCTTATAACGAAAAGGGATTTAAACAAATATTTAACTGAAATCCAGAGGGTATTCTCTTTCAATTGAAACAGGTTCCTGTTTTCTTTTTAAAGCGATCATAGCGCAAAGGCTCGATGGGGATGGTGGGCTCTTTTTCGGTAATTAGTTCTTCAATTAATTTGCCTGTGATGGCAGCGAGGCTGATGCCGTCTCCTTCATGCCCTGCAGCTATATAGAAGCCTGGCACCTCTTCGACGGCTGATACAATGGGGAGATGATCCTCTGTCCAGGGCCTAAATCCGGTGTAGGTGCGAATAATGGTAAAATCGTGAAGTTGAGGGAAGAAACGCAAAGCTCTCCTGGCCATGGTTTTAATGACGTTAATATCCACTTGAGCATCAAAGCCTACAAATTGACGGCTGCTACCCAGCAAAAAATTTTGATTTTCGGTCGGTTCAAAAACCAAGGCCACACCGTGTTTTAATGTTTCAGGATCTGCTATCCGCTCACGCTGAAATTTATTCATCAAGTAACCAAATTCCATCACATTGCGCATCATCACCGGTTTCTGTCTGGCTCCTACCATAATGTGTCCTTTTCTAGGCTTGATGGGGATCTCAATGTTTAACATTTGACCGATAAAGGGGGCCCAAACCCCTGCTGCGTTCACCACTTTTTCAGCGGTAAAAGTGCCTTCAGTGGTTTCAATAATAAAATCTGTATTTTGGGAAACGAACGTCACTTCTGCTCCAGTATACACTTTCAATCCATACTGCTCGGCCTTTTCAATTAATGCATAACAAAATAAATACGGGTTGATAAGGGAGTCTGTTTCACATTCCAATCCCCCTGGTATATCATCGGCAAAGTACGGGGACTCCTGACGAATATCGGAACGATCAAGCAACTTAAATTTTAAACCGGCATTGTTCTGGATCTCCACCCATTTTTTGGCCGCTTCCATCTCCACCTCATTATCACAAACCAGTATGCTGCCTAGAGCCCGATACTCAAAGGGCCGATCCAGCTCTTGGACCAGTTCTGCCATTAACTTTTGACTGGCCATCGACATCATGCTGTCAAATCCCGGGTCCTTATCCACGATGGTGATATTTCCATCACACCGTGAGGAAGTTCCGCCGGCAATATCTCCTTTTTCAATCAAAACACAATCCAATCCGGCTTTGGAAAGGTAGTAGGCGATGGCACAGCCCACGATGCCGCCCCCAATAATGGCCACTTCAGCATGAATTTCTTTCACCACGGTGCTCACCTCTAGGTTGTACATATCTTTTTATACACAGCTTCCATTTTTATCCGCCCCTGTTGAATACCTGGATGGAATTGGATGATTGCCTCTTCCCGTTCCCTTTGCACTCGCTCTTTCGCATCGTCAATCATCTCTTCCAATTCTCCTGTTACTTGGCCCATTCGCTTCACAATGGAAAGCCCCGCCAGGGTCCCTTGAGCCCGAGCCACCTTAGCATTTTCTATGCCTGTAATGTTTCCGGCCACAAATAAACCATCCAAGGGGGTTTCCATCTGTTCATTGTGCACGGGGACATAACCCCCCAGCTCCTCAATATATCGAAAGGGACAGCCAAGCACAGCCGCCAGTTCCGCCAAAGGATAAAGCCCTCCTGCAATACAGACAAAGTCCACGCTAATGGTCTGTTCTGTACCTGGGATCAAGTCCCCATCGGGGGTAATATCACAGACGGTGACAGATTCCACCTGATCATTCCCATTTATCTTCGTAACCGCTTTGCGTAAGTGAATGGGGATGCCCCATATTTTGACGCCTTGCCGTGGATAAAACCTGACCGCCAGATTCCTGGCCCAAGTACCTCTGGCAAAATAGCGTCCAAGGCGAACCCAGGCCGATGGAGCCAAATGGGCAATGGGAAGCAAGCGGTCCATCACCTTTTTAGGGTGGCCATGTTCCTCATTCACCAGATTTAAAGCGGGAAGAGCCATGCTATGCACTTCAACACCCGCCAGCTGCAATTCTCGGGCAATGGCAACGGAGAGAACATTTACCCCCACAATGATTCCTTTATGGCCAACACGGACCCGATATACATTGGTCATCACCTGGGCAGCCCCAATCGAGATCACCCCGGGAAGGGTCCAGCCTGGAATGGGAACGGCAGATTCAGCAGCTCCCGTAGCAATCAAAAGGTTGGTAGCCTCATAAACGCCTTGGTTGGTATGCACTTTAAATCCATGATCCACTTTTTCAATATGATAGGCAGATACCCCACAGCGGATCTTTGTGTCTAGATCATTCGCCTTGTCTAGCAGGTTCCTCGCTTCATCAATTCCATTCCACCACCGCCCACTAGGCTCTTGGTGAAGCTGACCTAAGAGTCGGCCCCCTGGCTGCGGAAACTCATCAATCACGAGAACATTAAGCTCCCACTCCCGACAGGCAATGGCCGCCGCAAGTCCCGCTGGCCCGGCACCAATGATGAGCACATCATGCACGGGAATTCTCCTCCTCACTTGTTTCCGCCTTAGTAGCATATTCAGCGTAAGTTCGCGGCAAATGATCACCAGGTCCTTTCGTTTTCAAAGGGGTGGGAAGCTGCTTTCCACTTTCAATCACCATGTTCTCTTCAATCTTTGTTAAACAGGCGCGAACACCAGGTTGGCCGTTCACGGTTACACGACATTCAAAACAATGGCCGATATTGCAGTACAAGCCGCGAGGTTGTCCGCTTTCCTCGTGAACGCGTAACTTTTTGACTCCGTTGGCCCATAAGGCGGAAGCCACCGTATCTCCTTCACAACCGCTAAATTGTTTTCCATCAAATGTAAACTGTATCACTTTTCTTTCTTCTAATTTTCCCAATACCGGATGGTTTACGATACGATTAGTCATCATGATGGAGCCCATCCCCCAATCTGGCCAAGGTGACCGGACGGACAGGAGGCTGTATTTTTAAAGGAATTTGATCTTGGGGCTTATCTCCCATAATTTTTTTCAAAATGGCATCCAACATGGGCCGGCAAATCCTTCCCCCACAATAGCCCATTCCCGCCCGAGTTCGCAACTTAGTTTCACGGGCGGAACTGCCGTATTGACTTACGGTTTGCCTGATCTCTTCCAGATCCACCTCTTCACAGCGACAAATGATAATCTTTTCCAACCCTTTCACCCGCTTTACTGTAATAATCCGTTATATATCCTTTCCATATTAATACGGTGTTAATAGCCCTTCTTCCCTGCATAACTTGACCCAATTTTTTAAAGCGATGCTTCTGACCCCTTTGAAGCTGGTATTTCAGTTGAGGCTGGGCTGGAATCGCCAATGATATAGTAGTCCAAGTTTTCCTTAGAAATGGCCCGATACGCCCTTCCTCTATACAAGTAAAAGAGAATGCCCAGAGCGATCCAAACTAATAAAGCGATGAGAGACGGTACGCCCAAGGCCGCCGGAGAGCCCGGAATGAGTAAAAGCCCCAAAAAGCAGAGTCCACTTATGGCTCCTAATAAACTGAGCACTTTTTTCCCTGGCGCAACAATGGCGTTTGGATGTGTGGCCCTTTGGTCCGCCTCTGACCACCTAAAAAATTTGTAGGCTACCGCACAGGTATAAAAATAGGCAATGGTCACGCCAATGGAGGCCATATCCACGATCCACAATAAGGCCTGCCGACCAAACCATGGTGCTATTAAGCAAAAAATGCAGGCAAAGATGACGCCAACATGGGGGGTATTATACTTGGGATGCAGTTTGGCAAACGCTTTGGGAAGAATCTGGGCCCGCCCCATGGCAAATAACAGCCGACTGGCGGAAATGTAAAATCCATTCAGTCCGGTAAAAATTCCCATTAACACAGCGATGACCAAGACAAAAAGCCCAAATCCTCCAAAAAGGCTGGTGACCACATCCCCGGTTCCCCAGAGTGGACTTTGTGCCACCAAATCCTGCCAAGGTGCGCCCAAAGCGGTTGTTAATATCATCAGACAATAGACCACACCGGCAAAGATTAAAGCGATAATAATGAGGGAGAACGCTTTTTGGGGGGAAAATTTAAATTCTTCCGCGGCTTGAGGAACGTTATCAAAGCCTACATAAGCCCAAGGCGCGATGGCCACAATGGCTAAAACAGCGGCTAGAGAGGAAATTTCTGGGTTAAAGAGGGGCTGTACGTTTTCAAACGAGGTGGAAGGATGAAACAGGGCTCCTATAAATAAAAGCAAGACACCGGCAATCATGATGATGCAGAAGATAAACTGCGCCCTTCCGGATAATTGTGCTCCTTTAATGTTCAGATAAGCAAATACGATCAGAGCGAGACTGGCAATCAACACTTCCGTCAGATACACTTCCCAACCGGCAATTTCATACATAAACACTTGAGCGGCCACCGATGGAATAACATATTTTCCCAATAAAGCCAGAGCTGAAGCGTTTAATGCGATGATGGACATGTAACCTAAAACGAGAAACCAGCCACAAATATAGGCATGATTCCGACCAAACCCGACGTACGAATACGCAAATTCTCCCCCGGAGACAGGGAAACTTTTGATCAAAAATCCATAACTGACGGCAATAATCATCATCAGCACAGCACCGATCGCAAAACCTATAATGGTTCCTAACGGACCTGCCTTAGCCATCCAGTCGACAGGGGCAACATACGCTCCCCAGCCAATGGCCGACCCTAGTGCGATGGCCCAGATCCAGGACGGCTTAAAGGTTTTAGATAGCTGTTGTCTTTCTTCCATCTCACACCCTCCTTAACCAATTAAAAATTTTTCATTTCTTAAATATAATCTAATAATTGCTTGTATCCATGTTGAATCACCTCCTAGCAGATGGGGGCAAGGATTTCTTACAAGAAGTCCCACTCTATTTGAAACTAGAGCAAACAATGCTTGATTTGACCGGCAATGATGGTACAGTCAATCGGTATATCTTTAATCTCAAGAGGGTGGCACCTAAGGGGATTTTCTCCTAGCACGACCAAATCGGCCTGCTTGCCCACTTCAATACTTCCTGTCTCTTCTTCCTCAAAATTTAATTTGGCCCCAGCGCTGGTCATCGCTTTTAGGGCAGTTAAAACGTCGATGCGTTGGTCTGCTCCCAATATATCTCCATCTTTAGTTAATCGATTAACCGCTGCCCATATTGAAAATAAAGGTGAGATGGGTGTGATGGGACAATCGGAATGTAGCGTAAAAAGTATGTCTCTTTGCACTGCCTCTTGCAGCGGATTAATGCGGCTGGCCCGTTTACTTCCAAGAAAGAGTCTCGCGTGACGATCTCCCCAATAATAAACATGGTTAATGAAAAAGGAAGCCGCTACATTTAACGTTTTTATACGGTCTAAGTCTTCGATGGTGGCCGTTTGAACATGTTCAATCCGATGCCGATGGTCAGGCCTGGGTAATGAGATTAGAGCAAACTGGTAAGCGTCCAATATGGAGCCAATGGCCCGATCTCCATTGCCATGAATGGCCAGGCGGTATCCTTTCTTATGGAATTTCAAAACAAGTTGATTGAGCTGCTCCTGTTCATATATTAACTCTCCATTCAAATGGGGTTGATTGTGATAAGGTTGGCGTAAAGCTGCTGTGAGCCCTTGAATCGATCCATCCTGAAACAGCTTGATGCTATCCAGTTTTACCCTTTGATCGGAACGGTCCAAAAGTTCCTGATTTAATTGTTGCGGCGTGTAATGAGCGTATTTGGCGTCTACAATCTCATGCATAATCATGAGCCGCATCTTAAGCGGATTGAAATCTTTCTGGGAGGCAAGCAGGTAAGCCTCCAATTCCATTTCCCCATGCTGTAAACCGGCTGCCGCTTCAGTGCTGGTGGTAATCCCTTGTCTTACGTAATCATATGCCGCTTCACCCAGCAAAGATGCCAATTGATGTACATTTGCTTTGGGAAGCACGTCTTGAATCATTTTTAAGGCGGAAAGCTCATAAATAACCCCATTTAACCGGCCAAATGTATCGCGGCCAAAATGGCCACCCTTAGGATCGGTGATCGAATCACCCAGTCCTGCCAATTTTAATGCCATTGAATTTACAGCTGCTAAATGCCCTGAGATATGACTGATATACACCGGATGATGGGGAGCTGCTTTGTCCAAGTCCTCCCGTGTGGGATGCCGCTTCTCTTTCAGTAACGTATCATCATACCCCCAGCCGATGATCCACTCTCCTGGGGATAACGTTTCAGCTTTTTCCTTGATGTTTTTGATGATGTCATCGATCGATTGGTTGGGTGGCGTGCGGCAATCCACCTGTTGTTGAAAAACGGCATACATCAAGAGATGGTTATGGGTATCGATAAATCCCGGTAGGAGCGTTTTGCCTTTTAAATTGAGGACTTCTGTTTTTCCATCTCTCATCACTTCATTGCGAGGCGGTTCCTGCTCCTTCCAGATTCCGCTGATACGGCCATTCGTCACCGCCACAGAACCTGCGATCGTATTGTGCTTATCAAGGGTAATAATGTTCGCATTTGTGATGATGAAATCCGGCCTAGTCACTCTACCACCATCCTTCTCACTATATCTGCCCCACTGGTATATCACCAAATTTGGTCCCATATTTCATCGCTAAAACTTTAACGTCGTGTTCTCTGCGATCATATTTTCATGCACAGTTTTCACTTGATTTAAATCTTCCCAATAAACAGCGCACACTTTTTCAGTTGGCGAATGATGGGTCAGTAAACTTAATACCACCAAGCTGATCAGAGAAGCCAATAAGCCAAAAATGGTATGGTCTATGTTTAAATTGAGGTAAGGCCACATTAACGAAGCGATTAAGGCAATGATCATACTGCCCATGACGCCAATTTTTGTGACCCGTTTCCAAAACATCACGGCTAAAAACGGAAAGACCAGTACTGCCGCTGATAGTCTCAGCGCCCATTGGTACATGGTAATAATATCAGTTAAATTAAAGGCGACGATCAGCCCCAGGACAGCAATAATCACCACAGAAAGTCTTGACATGATCATTAAGCTTCTTTCAGAGGCTTCCGGACGCAATAATTTATGATATAGATCGACAACAAGGTTGGAACTTCCTTGCAGAATAAAAGATGTGGCTCCCGTCATTAAAGCGGCCATTAAGCCAACCAGAATGATCCCCCCAACTGCTGGGTGCAACAATTCGACGGTGACATATGAAAACACCAAATCCGGATGAAGATCTAAAGGAACATATTGTCTCGCCATCACCCCGATCATGTAGGGTAATAAAGAGATGAGTGCGGTAATCACAAAGGCTGTCACCCCAGCATTACGAGCCACTTGTTCCGTTTTGGACGCAAAGATTCGCTGCCAAGTGGATTGCCAAATCAAGTAAAATGGACCCACCGACAACGCAAACAATAACACAGCCAAAGCTCCCTCAGGTCCAAAAGGAGATTGATATTCAGGTGGTGTTTCCGCAATTATATTTCTGACCCCGCCCCCATAAATGAGGCTAGCAATGAACAAAGCGATGATCCCGATGACCAGGATAATACTTTGGATCGCATCGGTTATAATGGTTGCCGGAAGACCCCCCAATATGGTAAAAGTCAGCATAAACAGAAAGGAGACGATCAGACCCGTCTCTTTATCCATCCCAAAGGCTAGGGTAAACACCGTCGTCATGCCCACGATTTGCAAGGCCAAAGTGGGGACAGAATAAACAACAGCCGATAACAGAGAAGGAATAATTCCGGTCGTCTTTCCAAAACGCTCAATAAATAAATCAGCCAGTGTAATCAATTTTTGCCTTCTGAGCGGCTTGGCAAAGAAATAGACCAGGATGATGCTTACCAGAAATGCCGGTAAAGCAAATTTAAAATAGCCCGATAAACCCACAGTAAACCCCATACCAACCCATCCAATAAATACTGCTGCTCCACAACAGGTGCTGATGATGGTTCCCACAATGGGCCAAAACCCCATATTCCAGTTGGCGATCAAATAGTTGTCCGACGTTTTGACCTTTTTGAAATAATAAAATCCAAAAACATACATAAAGACCACATAGATAATCATGTAGCTTAAATACCAAGGCACATAAGTCACTCTCCCCAAAAAATCTTTTAGTTGCCCCCGTAGAATTAAATAAAATCCACTCTACGGGGGCGGGGAACATTATCGTTTCCAGTTGCGATAATCCAAATGGGCATATTTGGGAAGCAGGCGGGTGGGCAATTTCAAGG
>CALFAC010000164.1 GCA_937927935.1 uncultured Bacillaceae bacterium | reverse complement strand
AAGCGGGTCTAAACCCGCTTTTCGTTTTTATGGATTACACTCCGCTAACTGATCACTTTTTCCTGCTTTCCCTTAAGACGTTTCTGTCCTTCCCGACACAAATCATTCAACGGGCAAACCTCACATTGGGGATTTTGAGCTTTACAATGATAACGGCCAAAAAAAATGAGTCGGTGATGGGTGATGCCCCATTCTTCCCGGGGCACTTTACGCATCAACGTTTTTTCCACTTCTAAGGGAGTATCTTTCCAGCGGCAAATGCCCAACCGTTTGGTGACCCGCTCCACATGCGTATCCACCGCTATGGCGGGGAGGTTAAAAGCGGTGGAAAGAATCACATTGGCTGTTTTTCGGCCGATTCCGGGCAACTCCATCAATTCTTCACGGGTTTTGGGCAACTGGCCATTATATTTTTCCAGCAACAGACGACACATTTTTTTTATATTTTTCGCCTTATTGCGAAACAGACCAAGCTGGCGTATGTCTTGT
The DNA here is from genome assembly GCA_937927935.1 of uncultured Bacillaceae bacterium. Taxonomy (GTDB): domain Bacteria; phylum Bacillota; class Bacilli; order Caldalkalibacillales; family Caldalkalibacillaceae; genus CALFAC01. The sequence goes on along the minus strand of CALFAC010000164.1, from coordinate 38,345 downwards.
TCCAGTTCTTCCAAAGGAACAGAAAGATAATCTTCCGGAGAACGATACTTTTTGAACAAGTGGGCGGTTACTTTATTCACCATTTGATCGGTACACTGGGCCGATAACATCACGGCAATGGCTAGCTCAAAGGAATTGGAATGGTTTAGTTCGCAGTGGGCATTTGGAAACATTTCGGCAATGGTATCCAGCACACGGCGAACTTGTTTATTTGTTAACACATCGATCACCTTTCAAGCCAGTTGTAAAACGGAAATTGGACCGTCTGATTAGGCTCTGCCCTGTTCAGTTTGGTCACCTGTTTCTTACGAAAAGAGAAGATATGTTCCTGAACGGCTTCTACCGTGTTTAATCCGTTTCTTTGCCATTCCAACAATATTTTATCAATGTAGCGCATGGAGCGCTTGTTCGCTAACACGGCTTCCTTTAGAGCCAACAAAATGATTTGGGGATCAAGCTGGTCTTCATCCAACCAGGCGGCAATGGTTTCACATTCCATGGGCGTCAGCGGTCGGCCCAACTCCTGCTCGAAACGTTTATACACATCTTGTTCAGCTTTACTTTTTTCATCTCCATCCATTGACCATAAACCGGTGGTGTTAGCTGTCCTAACTTCCTCTCCATGAATGGTTAAATAGCGGCCCAATTTTTCCCAAAGAGGCTGTAAAGAATAGCGCTCCACCAGTCGCTGGTTTTCATCCGTTTGTGAACAGATCTCAATAAACCCTTCTTTATGCAGGCGCCTTAACATCCGGGTCAGCTCAATGGGTGAACAGGTCATTCGCTCCTCAAGCTGTTTAATGCTTGGAAATTGGACCCCCATGCTGAGGTAAGAATGAAGGTGAATGATTAACATCAGCTCTGCATCAGACAGATTTAACTTTTTGTAGTTTTCCAAGAGCAAATGAGGGATGGAGACATGGCCTAAACTCATCCATTTCGCCCAATCCTGGACTGATATCACCGGTTTCGCCCCCCTGTAGTGAAGATAGGCTAGAGCACTTACTGGTCAATAAAACGTCTGATGCGACCGATCGCTTCTTCCAAGGCAGAGAGCGAGGTGGCATAGGAGATGCGCACATTGTCTGGAGCTCCAAAACCACTTCCCGGTACAAGGGCCACTTTTTCCTGCTCCAGAAGTGCTTCCGCCCATTGATCTACCGATTGATAGGCACTCTCTTTTAGCACCTGACTCACATTGGGAAACAGATAAAAAGCCCCTTGGGGCATCACGCAGCTTACGCCAGGCAACTGGACTAAAAGAGCATACACCCTATCCCTACGCTCTTTAAAGGCCTTTTTCATCTCCTCCAGGGGCTCCTGGGGGCCTTCCAAAGCGGCCAGGGCGGCATACTGAGCAATGGATGTGGGGTTAGAGGTGCTATGACTGGATAAATCGGCGATTGCTTTCATGTAGGGTTGTGGCCCTGCCACGTACCCGATGCGCCATCCCGTCATGGAATAAGGTTTGGACACGCCATTGACGACAAAGGTTTGCTCGTACAACTCTTGAGACAAGCTGGCGATGCTCACATGTTCTGTTTCCCCATAGATCAGCTTTTCATAAATTTCATCGGAAATAATAAACAGCTTATGTTTGAGACAGATTTCCGCTAAAGCAGCCAATTCAGAACGGGAATAGACAACGCCGGTGGGGTTGCTGGGGGAGTTAATAATGACCGCCTTTGTCCGAGGCGTAATGGCCGCTTCCAACTGTTCGGGGGTAATTTTAAACTGGTTCTCCTCCCGTCCTTCCACAAAGACCGGCACCCCTTCAGCCAATTTGACCTGTTCGGGATAGCTGACCCAATAGGGAGTGGGAATAATCACTTCATCCCCTTTATTGATCAGCACTTGAAAGATGTTGTATAAGGCATGTTTGGCTCCACAGCAGACCACGATCTGATCCAGCTCATAGGTAAGCTGGTTATCCTCTCTTAACTTACGCTGAATCGCTTGACGCAGGGAAAGGATGCCTGCTGATGGCGTATATTTGGTATGTCCTTCTTGCATGGCTTTCCATGCCGCTTCCAAAATATGCTCCGGTGTATTAAAATCGGGCTCACCGGCACCAAGTCCAATCACATCGTGTCCTTCGGCCCGCAGTGCTTTCGCCTTTGCTGTAATAGCCAGGGTAGAAGATGGGCTTAACTTTAAAACACGGTTTGCTAACGACATTGCTAAGTCCTCCTCTGGGTCACTCACTTCAATGTGCTGTTCCTTTATTATACAAAAAACCCCTTTGCATCCAAAGGGGTTTAAGAAATTTCTTTCTCCCGTTTTTCCAAGTGAAGCAGCTGGCGGAATTCTGCCCCGCTTATACGTTCTTCCTCTATCAAGCGCAGGGCGGCCGCATGAAAGGTCTGCTCATAGGGCCTTAACAGTTCTTTAGTACGCGTCATCAACTGATTTAAGATGGTGCTGATCGCTTCCTGCATCATTTCTTTGCTTACATAGCGAGTGGAAACAATTCCCAAGGGGGATAAACCGCTTTCGATCAGCTGCTCTACTCCCTGCATCGCTTGATCAAAATCGTTTTTAGAACCGGTGCTCCTTTCTCCAAAGAACATTTCTTCAGCTGCAGCTCCCGCCAGACAAATCATAATCTGTTCTTCTAAATAGGACTTGGTGTATAAATATTTTTCCTGGGGCTGATTTTGCCGAACATACCCCAGGGCGCTTCCCCTGGGAATCAGCACCACTTGGGAGACTGAGTTGGGACGTAAGACTTCAGCACAAATGGCGTGGCCCAGCTCGTGATAGGCCACCCGCCGTTTTTCATCTTCTGTTGCCGTTCGATCCGTCTGCTCGCCCAACATCACTTTTTCGATGGCCTGGGCAATGTGGGTTTTCGTAATGACCTCTTTCCCCTCGCGCAAGGCATAGATGGCTGCCTCATTAGCTACGCTTTCCAATTGAGCTCCGGAAAATCCATAGGTTTCCCTGGCCAGTTCGCCCCAGTCAAGATCTTCAGCAACAGGCTTACCTTCAAAATGAAGCTTCAAAATATGCTGGCGGGCCTCCTTATCGGGCAGGTCCACCACGATGTGCCTGTCAAACCGTCCCGGGCGTAACAGGGCGGGATCTAACATATCCACTCGGTTGGTGGCGGCAATCACCAGTAGCCGAACCTCTTCCGATGTGGTGATGCCGTCCATCTCCGTCAACAGCTGGTTCAATGTTTGATCGTATTCTTTATATTGATGGCCGTTCCGCTTAGACCCGATCGCATCAATCTCGTCAATAAAAATGACCGCCCGACTTAACCCTTTTGTTTTGGCCAACTTGACAGCTTCTTCAAACAAGCTGCGAATGCGGCTGGCCCCCACTCCCACATACATCTCCACGAATTCACTGCCGGAAGCGGCAACAAAAGCAGCGTTGGTGTAAGTGGCCGCTGCCTTGGCTAACAACGTTTTTCCCGTTCCAGGGGGGCCGCTTAACAAAATGCCTTTTAAGGGGCGGATGCCCAGCTGACGAGAACGCTCATCCTCAATAAGAAAGTCAAGGGCTTCTTTCAATTCTTGCTTAACTCGACTAAGGCCGCCAATGTCTTCAAATTGCACTCCAGTTTCCTTAATTTCCCAGTTTTTATTTTTATTTTGAATTAAAGAGCCAGCCCCTTGACGGTGAAGCATAAAAAGAACAAATCCAAAAATAAGGACTAGGATCAGCAGTGGCATCACATTAAATTCTCTGTAAAGCAAAAATAGAAATATGGCGGGAATGACGCCCATTATCCACTCTTTACCCTTCAACCGTCTCTCCTCCCCTCCAGAGCGAAATGGGAAAACGCAGATACACATCATCCTGATCTGCCACATCGATATAAATCAAAATACCCTCTTCTGTTATAGTGGCGTAACCGTCAACAATCTCCTGGCTGTTTTTCAGCTGATTAATATAGCGGTTGAGGTGACCGTATTCTTTCTGCTCAATAAATTGGACAAACTGTGTACCATGTTTTCTCCAAAAAGGATGAAATATGCTTTGCTCCGGAACAATCACGATTTGGTACTTGTCCGTCAGCTGATTTAAAAAACGGGATAAGTTGTGATAATCTTGATCAAAGCGGTCCGGATCATGAAAACGGACCACCACATCGATGCCGTTCTTCCCCTCATTTAATTCCACCAGTTCAACGGTCTGATGTTGTTCAAACCAGGAATAAATGGGTCTATCCTGCTGGAAATACGCGTACAAGAACCAGCCGCCAAAGAGGAGAAACGCACTTAATATACAGGAAAGGAGCACGATTTTCCAATTAATGTTTTGCAAAGCTCCTTCCCCTCCTTCCAAATTGCAAATTTAATGCATATACGAGTATATCATAGTTAGATATATTATTCCTTATCATAATTTGCCATTAAAAAACCCTGCGCTAGCCCATGCGCAGGGTATTTTCCAATGTGTAACGTTTAACAAACTGCCCATCTTTCATGGCATAATATAAATAATGATATCGGTCCTCTTCATCTTGAGCCACCACTTCCCAACACATGCCTTGATTGACATAAGCGGGTCGGATGGCTTTAATTTGCCAGCTTTGATACTCTTGGCTCAACTTATGTCTCACTTCATTCTGATCAAAATTAAGCTCCGCATATGGAAAATAACTGATCTGCTTTTGATCATCAATCACCACATAGTAAAGCTGGTCGTTTTCATCCTGCATAGTCAAAATAAAATAGAGCTTTTGTCCATGAAAGCGGGAAATATCGCTCACTTTCCAGCCTGTCGCTTGTGTGGCTAAACGTTGCGCCTCTTTCATCCCTTTAAGGCCATCATGATAAATATCCATGATCAGATCGACACTCACCCAGACCACAACAGCGAATAAAGCAAAAGCAATTACCAGTATTCTCTTCATGGCCAACTTCCTTTAATTTGCTTTGGCAAAGGCTTACCAATATCCATTAAGATGGTTAAATACTGTTAGACATAGCGTCGTCCAGGAAAGCCATACTAACAGTACCGCTCTTTAAGGAGGGCGAAATGATGGCACCTGATGGAAAAGATCCCCCTCAAGCTAACGATTCCTCAACCGTTCGGCCAATGAGGATATTTGAACAGAGTAAAACATGGTACCGGCCCGTCCCATTGGAAGAGGAAGAGGAAACGTTAGCTTATCGGCACATTTTTTTCATTCACCCATCATAAATACAACCTTACCTGCACCCCTAGCTCACCCCATGGGGGTTGAGCTTACATAGTAAGACCTTTGTTTACTTAGTTGGTGGCATCACTAAACAGCTTTCAGGCGACTTAAGGCCTTATTGGCTTCATAAACCACTTTTTCTTCATCTAAATATATACATTCCCTATTTTTTACCACATGGCGACCTTGAACATACACATCGGTCACATCAGCCCCTTTGGCGGAGTAAATGATGTGGGAAAGGGGATCTTGCTCTGGTTGCAAGTGGGCTTGTCGGGGATCAAGAACAATAAAATCAGCTTCCTTGCCCACTTCAAGAGATCCTACGGTGGACAAAAAAACAGCTTCTGCGCCCCAACGGGTTCCCATTTTAAAAGCGGTCTCGGCCGGAATTAAAGTGGGATCCTGATGAACCCCCTTATGAATCAACGCCGCAAAGCGCACTTCTTCAAACATATCCAAATTGTTGTTGGAAGCGGCACTATCTGTTCCGATGGAGACATGAAAGCCTTTGTCAATAAGCTGAGGCACGGGAGCAATCCCTGATCCCAGTTTTAAATTGCTGGATGGATTATGGGATATTTTTACATCATAGGCCTTCAGAATCTCCATCTCCTCTTCCGTCAAATGGACAGCGTGGGCTACCAGGGTGGGACAGTGGAAAAGGCCAATTTTTTCCAAATGTTTAACAGGCCGTTCACCATAGTCAGTCACATTTTGCTCCACTTCTGCTTTTGTTTCAGACAGATGAATATGGATCGGAAGACTAAGGCGAACCGCTTCTTCCACAATACGGCGAATGTATTCAGGGGGACAAGTATAGGCTGAATGAGGAGCCATCATGGTTGTAATTCTTCCCCCGGCCTGGGTATGCCATCTTTCTGCAAAAGAGGTGGCCTCTTTTAGCTTGGCCTTTTGTTCCGCTTCGGAACATAACCCAATAATTCCCCGGGTGAGAACGCCTCTAATTCCAGACTCTTCCACCACTTCCGCCACCACATCCATGTGGTCGTACATATCGACAAAACAAGTGGTTCCTGATTTTAACATTTCCACAATGGCTAATGCGGTTCCCCAACGGACCGTTTCCGCTGTAAACTGAGCCTCCATGGGCCACATTTTATCCTCAAGCCATATTTGAAGGGGATAATCATCGGCAAAGCCCCTGAGAATGGACATGGCTGCATGGCCATGGGTGTTGATCCACCCCGGCATCACCCATTTACCTTTTAAATCCACAATCTGATCCGCTTGCCCTTGAATGGAAGAAAGTTCATCCCCATCTCCTAGGGCAGCAATGGTCTTACCATCAACAAGCATAAAGCCGTCCTTGATCCATTTGTTTTTATCGTCTGCAGTTAATATAAAGGCGTTGGTAAATAATGTTTTCATGTTTCTCATCCTTTATTAAGACACTGATCGCTCTATCCTAAATACTATTCTCCTTATGCACAGCAAATTCCTGCTGCCGTGGGGACTGAAATGTTAGTTGGGGAGATAGCCAGCGTCCTTGAGCCAAATCGCCCAGCCCTTTTACTAAAGGATGATGAGGCGCTTTTTGCTCCAATCGAGTGATAATGGCCTCTGCGTTTTCCCTTTCGTTCCAATATAACAGCATCCAGGCGTAAGCCAGTTGTAACATGAAATCATTAGGGAAAAGAGAAAGGCTTTTAAGAAAATAAAGCTGGCTACGCCCTTTATCCCCATTTAATCCATAACACCAGGCTAGCCCTACCCACGCTTCCTGATCATGCGTGCGGCCATCATTTTTAAACAGTCGTTGGTAACAGTGAGCGGCCAGTTTATAGTACCCTTTCTGTTCATAATGGCGGGCCAAATGCTTAATTAATTGGGGATGTTCATCCACTTGTAGCGCTTCAAACCAAAGGAGAACAGCCTGTTCCTCCTGTCCCAATTGCTCCAAAATTCGGCCCAGCCAATAATATCCCTTCCAGTCTTGAGGAGCAAGACTAATGTAAACTTGCCATTTTTCCCTACTTTGCTGCAACCAATTTAAATGATACAACGTTAAAGCATGATTGTAGACGAAAAGAGGCCTCCATTCTTCCCGCACTTGAGTCATATCGATTTTTTCAAAATAATGATGAGCCATGTCATACGCTTTTAACGTGCCTTCCAAACATGCTAATCCGTTGGCCACCAAGGAGTATAGCTCTTCATCCTGGGTGGTTTTAAGAAGAAATTGCAAATGGTATTTGGCTTGCTCCAATTGTTGTGTGGCTATAAAGCAGTGGGCTAAAAAAAGTCGACACAGCTCAAAATCGGGATTAAACTTTAACACTTTTTCCAAAAGAGGGATGGCTTGTTTAAACATCATCAGCTGATAGAAGGCTTTAGCCTGTTCCCAATCCAGCCCGATTTGTTCATTTTCGGCATGTTGTCCTTCCATCTGCAAAGAGGAAATATAAGGCTGGTTTTCAGGTAAAGAAACATCTGCCAAGGCTCCGTATCCAACGCGGGCTAATGCTTCCTCAAATTTAATCCATTCATCCAAAATCGCTTCACTGGTCTTAACCAAATCATTCAATTCACTTTGATACAGCTTATGGGACAACAATCCCGTTGCATAATACTGTTTTAGGGTCTCCAACTTCGCTTGTAACTCTTTAAAATAACGTTTAATTTCCATAAAAAAAACCACCCGTTAGCGTTTGTCTCTAGTCTGACACAACTGACCTAGAGCTATACAAGATGGACGGATGGTTAAAAGTTAAGGAATATCTTATCAATAAATTCTAAATAAATGGTTCCATCACGGTACAATGGTGGCATGTTGCTCAGCCTCTATGAGCTTAACCACTTGGTTGTTTTCACCCAATATGGCCACTTTTGGTTTAAAGGTGGCCAACTCTTTCTCTTCAACAAGGGCATAAGCAATAATAATGACAATGTCGCCTGGTTGAACCAATCGGGCCGCTGCTCCATTTAAACAGATGATCCCAGAGCCTCTTGGACCCGGAATCACATAGGTTTCAAGCCGAGCCCCATTATTGTTGTTGACAACCTGCACTTTTTCATGAGGCAATATGTCAACCGCATCCATTAAATCCTGATCAATGGTGATGCTACCCACATAATTTAAATTGGCTTCCGTCACTGTTGCCCGATGCAACTTTGCCTTCATCATATGGCGGAACATTTCTGATCCCTCCTTTAAACCTCTAAGATGACGTTATCAATGAGCCGCGTTTGCCCTAAATGGGCAGCTAAGGCCACAATCACTTTCCCTTTTACCTCGTTGATCTCTGTTAATTCAGGATAAGAGCGCACTTCCACATATTCCAGTCGAATGTCCGGTTGTGCGGCCAAAAGAGCGGTGATATGATTTTTAATCACTTCTGGATCCCGTTCCCCAGCTTCAATCAGACTTCGGGCTGCTTGCAAACTTTTGTAAAGCTGGACGGCTTGTTTGCGTTCCTCAGGCGAAAGATAAACATTGCGAGAACTCATGGCTAAGCCGTCAGGTTCGCGAACAGTGGGACAAGGTCTAATGGTCACGGGTATATTTAAATCATTCACCATCTGCTCAATAACGGCCAGTTGCTGGGCATCTTTTTGTCCAAAATAAGCAAAATCAGGCTGAATGATATTAAATAGCTTGGTCACCACCAGGGCAACGCCATCAAAGTGACCTGGCCGATAGCGACCACACATTACATCCCCCAAAGTGACCGAAATAGATGTGCGGGGTGGCTCGGGGTACATCTCTTTCGCTTCTGGGACAAAGAGGTAATCAACTTGGTGCTGTTCAGCCAAGTCCCGATCTCGTTTGAGATCTCTGGGATAGCGATCAAAGTCTTCATTTTCCCCAAATTGAAGGGGATTGACAAAAATGCTCATCACCACCACGTCACACTCTTGGCGGGCGGCCCTTACCAAACTGAGATGGCCGTCATGCAGATAGCCCATGGTGGGCACAAGGCCGATTATGGCCGGTTTGGCTGTTGCTTTAAGTGATGTGTATATTTGGCGCCATTCTTCAATGGATGAAACCAACTTCATGATTGATCCGCTCCATCTCCATACAACTGCTCAAGCACAGCCTGATCGATGGTATAACAATGCTCCTCGGCAGGAAAACGGCGCTGGCGTACATCATCTGCATAAGATTTTACGGCTTCAATTACCAGCTGACCCAGCTGGGCATACGTTTTGACAAACTTGGGTTTAAGGTCACTGCCATACCCAACCATATCATGAAAAACAAGCACCTGTCCATCGCACTCGGCCCCCGCCCCAATACCAATGGTGGGAATACTGAGACGCTTGGTCACCTCTTTAGCCAGGAGGTTGGGCACACACTCTAAAACAAGGGCAAAGACGCCTGCTTCTTCCAAGGCTAAAGCGTCTGAAATTAATTTGTGAGCTGAAGCCGAATCCCGCCCTTGTACCTTATACCCTCCCAATTGATAAACGGATTGGGGGGTCAGTCCAAGATGCCCCATCACGGGAACACCTGCCTTCGTTAAGCGGCTTATCGTTTCGGCCAGCTCTGCTCCTCCCTCCAACTTAACGGCCTGAGCACCATTCTGCATCAAAGACCTGCACGCTTCTAGAGTGCGGTCGAAAGAGCCCTGATAAGTTAAAAAGGGCAAATCAGTCACAATCATGGCCCGTTTGGCCCCGCGACTGACGGCTCTGGTATGATGCACCATATCTTCCAGAGTAACGGGTATGGTTGAATCGTAACCCAATACCACCATCCCCAGCGAATCACCGACTAAAATCACGTCTACGCCAGCCTCATCCACCAGTTTGGCAGTCGGATAGTCATAAGCTGTAATCACCACAATGGGTTTACCTTCTTTTTTTAATGTTCTTAAATGACTGGTTCCAACTTTTCTCAATGTTGTTTCCTCCCTCAAGCCAGCTTTGTTATCACATACAGACGGGAGGAATCGTGGTCTAAGCCCAAAAATCAAAAAAGCCTTCTGGGTTACAGAAGGCACAATGGTTGGCCATATTGATCACCAACGATCCCTCTGTCCCTGTCCATCCGGTTCAAGGCAGATTTATCGTTTTAAATATCCCTCTATCTTAAATATAAACTGTCTACCCTTTAGTATGGCTCCTGAAGGATGCCATCTATAGGCAGATCATATTTCTTTTTTATGGAACAGTCCTATTATAGCAAAGAATCGGATTGAAACTCAATATCAGCGGCGTAAATTTGATGAATTTGGCCCAGTCCATCTTTTAATAATAAGGCCCCATCCTCATTAAGTCCTACGGCCATTCCTGACAGAGAACCGGAAGCTGTTCTGGCTGTCACCGGCTTTCCCAACGTGTCCGCCTTTTGTTCCCATAGCGCTTTGATCGGACTAAAACCTTCCGCAACATACTGTTCATAAAGCCCTTCCCACTCGTCTAACAGCTGGATGATGATCGCTTTACGGGAGATGGTCTGGTTAGCTTCTATGGCAATGGAGGTGGCCCTATCCCTCAGATGAAGGGGAAAATCGTCTTTTGTCATGTTAACATTAATGCCAATGCCGGCCACCACATAATGAACCTGGTCCGCTTCCGCTTTAAGTTCCATTAATATGCCAGCAAACTTTTTTCCCCTAATAAGCACATCATTTGGCCATTTGATTGACAAGGGAAGTTCCACCACTTTGTTCACCGCTTGTAAAACGGCCACAGCCGTTAAAAGGGTTAAGTGGGATACAGCATGAAGGGGAAGTTGAGGACGGAGAATAAAACTGATCCATACACCTGTCCCAGGCGGTGAATGCCAGGATCGACCCAGACGGCCTTTTCCCAGCTCCTGTTCATCGGCCACAATAACGGTTCCTGCTGGCGCGCCTTCCCGAGCCAAACGATGGGCCACTTGTTGAGTGGAGCTGACTTTATCATACACATGGACCGTCTTGCCCAACCAACGGGTGGATAAATGGGAACTGATCACCGATGGTGTTAAATCGTCTGGTTCGGCCACTAATAAATAGCCCTGTTTACGTACCGCTTTAATTTTGTAACCTTCCCGCCGCAATTCTTCCATATGTTTCCAGATGGCAGTGCGAGAAACATTAAACCTTTTACTTAATTCTTCTCCGGAAACATAATCTTTTTGGGTTAAAAGGTATTTGATCAACTGTTGCCTAATCTGGCTCATAATTCTCACGCTCCAAAAGATAGGACAAAATCATCTCTTTCCGATTGGGAAGATGGCCCCTTTGAACCATTTCCATCACTTTTGACAGCATATCCCTGATCCACGGACCTGGCGGACGTTTAAAGAGGAGCTGCAAATCGTAGCCGTTGATGGCCAAATCTTGCGGAGAACGAAGGGGCAATCGTTTCAGGTAGGCTTCTAGTTGCCAGCTGAGATCATTGGCAAGGCGTCTTTCTGTTTTCAACTGGTTAATTTTTAGCAGGGATAATAACTCACTGGCTGACCATTCTAGAGGATCTAGAACATCTAATTGATTAACCTGGGTACAATGGGGCTTCAGATCAAGAAGATTGATTAGCCTTATTAAAGGTTTAACAAAGGAGTTGGGAAGACGTAACTGGTTTAAAAAAGATGTGCGCTCCGCTTTAGATAGCGGATAAAGGAGGACGGCCCAGCGCTCCAACTCTGTAAGAGGACCAAAATTAAAGGTTTGAGCCTGCTGAAGGGCAGGCTCAAGTAATTTAAAGGGTTGACACAGCATGAGCTTGCTACCAACCAGCAGCTTAAGGCCCAGATTAAGGTCATCACCCAGCACCATCTTTCTCAACTCTGCTGTTATTCGTTCACGGCTAATTTCATGGAGCAGTCCAGCGTGCTTCTCTATCGCTTTAAATATGGCTTTATCAATGGTGAAACCCAATTGACTGCTAAATCGAAGGGCTCTCACCATGCGCAGGGCATCTTCTTGAAAGCGCTCTTTAGCCACCCCTACGGTACGAATCAGGCGTAACTGAAGGTCCCGCAGTCCCCCGAAATAGTCAAACAATTGGCCCCTTTTATCCATAGCAATGGCGTTAACGGTAAAATCCCTCCGGGCCAAATCTTGCCGCAACGATTGCACGAAACGCACCTGGTCGGGACGGCGGTAATCCCGATACCCTTGTTCAACGCGAAAGGTGGTCACTTCAAAAGTTTGTCCTTTTTCAACAACTGTAACGGTCCCATGCTTTATGCCAGTGGGAATGGTCCTGTCAAAAAGGGAGGTGACCTCTTCAGGCATCGCGGAAGTACAAATATCAATATCCCCTAGGGGACGGCCTAACAACAGATCCCGAACACAGCCGCCCACCAGGTATGCTTGATATCCGTATGACTCCAGTTTTTCCAAAATCTGTTTGGCTCGATCAAGCCTATCCATACCATCCCTACTTTCACATAAACCGCATGGACTAACATAAAATAAAAAATCAAGGCCATACCAGAAAATGATCTGAAAAGGAGTGAATTGAGATGCGTACGGCATACGGCTTTTTTATTTTAATTGCCAAGATGCTAAGCGGTTGGAAACGGATGCGCCATCTCCTCTAGATCTTAGCCCTTTAGAGCCAGCCTGTACAAATTTAAATACTGATCCAATATTTTTTCCGCATTAAAATGCAGCACGGTTCTTTCTTTAGCTGCAGCAGAAAAGCGCTGGTATAAATCCGGATTGGTTAAAAGTCGTAATGCCCCTTCAGCCATGCCTTCGACATCCCCCACTGGAAAGATTAAACCAGTTTCCTCATGGGCCACCACTTCTGGAATGCCTCCAGCCGAGGAGGCAATCACGGGTATGCCAGAAGCCATCGCTTCCAAAGCCACCAAACCAAAGCTTTCCTTTTCGGAGGGAAGGATCATTAAGTCGGTTTGGTATAAAATATCAGCCACATCATTTTGTTTACCTAAAAAAACCGTCTCCTGCTCCAAATTGTTACGTTTCAACCAATGCCATACTTTTGGTAACTCAGGTCCCTCCCCAATTAAAATCAGTTTGGCCTTAAGTTGAGAGCGAATCTTTTTAAAGATACGGGCCACATCAAGCACCCGTTTGACCGGCCTAAAATTGGAGATATGAACGATCAACTTCTCATTGTGAGGCGCATATCGTTCCTTTAAAACAGGTGGGGAACCCTTATTTTTCTCGTACTGACGAATATCAACAAAATTGTACACTTTATGGATGGGCCGCTCTACCTGCAAGATCGTTTTCGTCTCCTGAATCAAATGGTCTGACACCGCCGTTACGACGTCGGACTGATTGATGCCATAGCGGATAATCTCTTTTAAAGTTTCATCATAGCCCAGTACGGTGATATCCGTTCCATGCAGGGTGGTTACCACCTTAAGGGGCTTTTCAACCATCTGTCTGGCCAAGATGGCACATACCGCATGGGGGACGGCATAATGAACATGCAACAGGTCCAGCTTTTCCCTTATGGCTACCTGAGCCATTTTACTGGCCAACGTTAAATCATAAGGCGGATACCGAAAGACATCATATTGGTTCACTTCCACCTCATGATAATAAACATTGGGATAATAACGACCCAGCCGAAAGGGTATGCCAGCTGATATAAAATGAACGCTGTGCCCTTTTTCGGCTAACAGTTTCCCCAGTTCGGCAGCAACGACACCTGAACCTCCTAAAGTGGGGTAACAGCTAATGCCAATTTTTAATGAGGATTCACTCACATCCCATCATCTCCAGGATTAATCTAGCTCATCATCAAGCAGTTTATCTAAACCATACACCAAATGGTCTAAATGAACCACTTTTTTGATGGCTAGTTTTACCCCTGGCATAAAGGATGACCGATGCAAAGAATCATGGCGCAACGTTAAGGTTTGCCCTTCACTGCCAAAGATCACCTTTTGATGGGCTACCAGCCCTGGCAAGCGCACACTATGTATGCGAAATCCTTGGTAATATCCTCCTCTCGCCCCTTCAATCTCCTCTCTTTCTTCAGGATGACCCTGCCGATGTTCTTTTCGAACCTCGGCAATTAATTGGGCCGTCTTGATTGCCGTTCCCGATGGAGCATCCAACTTTTGGTCATGATGCATCTCAATAATTTCAACCTCAGGCATATATTTAGCTGCCATTTGGGCAAACTTCATCATTAAAACAGCTCCTATGGCAAAATTAGGGGCCACAATAGCTCCTAATTGATTCTCTTCCGCCAGACGAGCCAAATCGTCCAAATCCTGGGGAGATAACCCAGTTGTTCCGATCACCGGCCGCACCCGGTACTGCAAGGCAAGGACGGCATTCTCTTTCACGGAACGGGGAGTGGTAAAATCAACCAGCACATCAGCTGGATAACGGGTCAATGCTTTTTCCAAATCATTGACAAAGGGAGCTCCTAGGAAACCCAATCCCAAATACTCCCCAACATCCACTTGATCCAAGGTGGTATCCACGCCACACACCAATTCAAGTTCGGGATCTTTGGCAATCATTTTTACTGTCTCTGAGCCCATTTTTCCTTTTGCGCCTGCCACTGCCACGCGAATAGCCATCCTTAAAATCCCTCCTATTGAACTAATGGGAACATACGCATACAATTTTACTATATTATCCATTGAGATTCGAGAGAAAGAAGGGTGAGAGGCTTGCCATTTAAGGTGAGAAATATGGCCATGGTTATTCTGGGAAGCGCCATCTATGCTTTTGGCCTTAACTATTTCAATATTGCTAATCAGCTGGTGGAAGGAGGGTTTACCGGTTTAACCTTATTGATCAATTATTTATTTGGCATCAATCCCGCCATAACCAACCTGGCCCTAAATATCCCCCTGTTTTTGATTGGTTGGAAAGTGTTAGGAAAAGTCACCTTTTTTTATACCATTTTAGGTACCCTGTGCCTATCCCTTTTTTTATGGCTCTTTGAAGGCTTTCAGCTTAACCTGCAGGATGATCTCCTTCTTGCTGCATTATATGCAGGCGTTTGTGCAGGGGTGGGCCTCGGCATTGTTTTTCGCTATGGGGGAACAACTGGTGGAGTGGACATTATCGCTCGCCTCGCCCGTAAATTTTTAGGTTATACCATGGGTAAAACCATGTTTGCCTTCGATGTGGGCGTTATCACCCTCTCCATGATTTACCTGGATCATAAATTGGCCATGTATACGATTATTGCTGTTTATATCAGTGCCCGAGTGATCGATTTCGTCCAGGAAGCGGCTTATGCCGGTAAAGCGGTCATTATTGTTTCTGATTATGCCCCCCAGATTGCTTCAGCCATTATGGAAAAATTGGAACGGGGTGCCACCCTTCTTAAGGGCAAAGGAGGCTATACCGGAAGTCAAAAAGAGGTGCTTTATTGCGTTATCAGCCGTACCGAACTCACCCGCTTAAAACATTTGGTCCGAGAGATTGATCCTTATGCCTTCGTTTCGGTCCACGATGTTCGGGATATCTTAGGTGAGGGCTTTACCCATGATGAAGATAAGAAACCCCTTAGGGAAGACCTATAACCAATTTAACAAATAAAAAAAGAGAGGGATGTTCCCTCTCCCTACATCCAAACAATGGGCTGTTAAGACTAACGTATTTATTCCTGCTGACTCATGCCGACATAGATCATAATAAATCTTAACAGTTCCAAGACGGCTACAACAGCCGCAGCCACATATGTGAGGGCAGCTGCATTTAATACTTTGCGTGCTGAATGTTCCTCGTTCATGCCTAATACGTTAAGGGAAACCATTTGATCTAATGCTCGGCTGCTGGCATTAAATTCAACAGGCAAGGTCACCACCTGAAACAAAACGGCAAAGGACATGGCGATGATGCCCAAAAGTAGCATATCTGTCCAGTATAGAACTGCCCCTAAAAAAATGAGGAAAAAAGCCGCATTGGAACCAAAGTTGGCCAAGGGAACTAAAGCCGTTCTGAAACGGAGAAAAGCGTAATCTTCAGCATCCTGAATGGCGTGACCACACTCGTGGGCAGCCACAGAGACGCTGGCAATCGACGTGCCGTAAAAATTATCTCTAGAGAGACGAACCGTTTTGGTCCGGGGGTCATAATGGTCCGTCAACGTGCCGGGGACTTCTTCCACTTGCACATCATATAGACCATTGGCATCCAGTATGCGTCTAGCCACCTGCCAGCCAGGCATGCCTGCAGCAGCCGGAATGCGCTGATGTTCAGCGTAGGTCCGCCTCAGATAAAATTGTATGGCGATGGGAACGGCAATAATGAGAAGAAAATAAACCAGATAAGGCCCCATTTAAGAGAATCCCTCCATGAAGCGGTATTGTTAATCTTTTACAATTTTTATTATAAACAGAAGGTCAAAGTTAGTCAATCACGTAACCTCTCCTTGCGCCCCAAAAGAGGCTGCTCCATGTATTCACCTTTATATTTTCTCCAACCCACATAGGTTAATACCGTAGCAATCACCAAGGCTACTCCCATTGTTAACCAGACAATGTTTTCTGAAAAAGAGTCTTCTTTCTGAAAGAAAGCAACACTTAGCTGATGATGCAGTTGGTTCAGTACGTTTAAGGTAATATCCCTCTCCTGCCACAATCGAGCCGATTTTTTATCCAGATAAGTGATTAATGAATCCAGTTTACTGATCATTTGGGGAGAATGGACCACCACAAGGGCAGGCCGTATAAATTCGTAGTGATTATACAGCTGATTTAGTTGGCGGTAAAATTGATCCCGTTCATTCTGGTCAATGCTTTGCTCCATGGCGGTCACAACTTTAACCAGCTCAGGGTAATACTTGATCCACAAACCTTGTTCTTTATTTAATACTGCATCAATGACCAACCGCAGGCGCAGCACGTCTCGGTATACTCGCCGTTCATCCAGTTCCACTTGGGTTAACGTGTTTTTAGCTTGGGCAACCGTTTCCAAGATCATATCTGCCTGTTCCACATGTTTAACATAATCACCGAGGCGCAAATGGAGTAATTCATCAGATAGGGTCATCACTAACTGACGCGCTTCAGTGAATCTTTTCTTTTCCACGCTGTCAAAAGCTTGATCGGCCAGTTGTTTGGCCTTTAACCACTGCTCCTGGTCTCCTGAGGCATCATCGCTCGTTTGAGCCATTCCATACCCGCTTACACCGGCCATGACTAGGAAAATAACCATAATGAGGCTTACCGTTGCCCGAGACAGTGTAGATATACATTTGGCGATCATGGCGCTCCCCTCTCCCTTCTACAACAATCCTATGGGACAAGGGACAAGTTTAGACCACCTTTTTAGCCTGATTCTGTTTCACCACTGTGAAATAGAAGACAACCAGTGACGCCGCACTTAGCCCAACTGTAATGAGAAAGATATAAGGTAAAAATGGATGTAACACGGGATCTAACCAGGGGAAGATGGGAATGGTGTAATCCAAAAGATCATTCAAAAATACCCAGACGGCAACGAGAGCTAAGTGAAAATAATTAAAGCGAAAATAAGGGATATACAGGAGCGCCTCCAAGGCCATTCCCAAGTGGGAGACGATCAACATATAATGGGTCCAATTTAACTGTCCGCCCAACAACCCTGTCCACACCAGCATCAACACAGCCCATATACCGTATTTTACTAACGTAACGGCGGCAAAAGCTTCTATTAAACCTGAACGTTTTTGAAATAAAAAGAGCAGGAGAAAGACTGTAAAAAATAAGCTAGCTGTCGGACTGTCGGGCACAAAGGGGAGCAAATACCATGTTTCCGTGCTGGCTAACTGATTTCGATACCAATAGTAGCCATAAAGGGTACCTATTCCGTTGATAAGTATGAGAAGAAATAGGGTCGATGGTTTTCCCAACCATAGAATCAACCGCTCCACCCATTGTTCTATTTTCATCTGCATCCCTCTTTTGAAAAAGAGAAAAGCTGACACAATTGTCAGCTTCTCCTCAAATTGTATGACCAACCTCTACTTTACTTATTCAGCTTGGTCTTCACCATTTAGGGAAGCCAGCCATTCGACCAAAGCATCTAAATCTGCTTCATCTGTCACCAGTTGCCCTGGCATGGCTCCGCGTCCATTTTCAATCACATCTCTAATTTCGTCAGCAGACAAATGGTCCCCAACAAGATTGAGTGGGACGCCCACCGCGCCACCTTCTAAATTTTCTCCGTGACAGTTGATACAGGTATATTGACTGTACAGCTCATAGGCGGGATGCTCTGTGTCAATTTCAACATTGGCGCTGGGATTATCCCAGGCGTAACGTTCGCTTTGAGACCAATCATGCGCTTTATAGGAATCGTAAGTCAGTATAAACAGTGAGATGATAAAAAGAAGCATTAAGCCAGTTGCAATTGGTCTTTTAGATGGCCGACGTTCCGGTCCACGATCGAGCCATGGCGCCAGTAACAAAGCTAAGAAAGCAAGGCCAGGGATAACGACTGTACCGATTACGGTGTAGTCTCCAGAAGCATAGCTGTACTTTAAGAGCTGATAGAGGAAGAGGAAATACCAGTCCGGTACAGGAGCATAACCGGTATCCGTCGGATCAGCAGGCAACTCCAGCGGTGAAGGATGGGCAACGGTTAAAACCATAAAACCGATTAAAACTACAGCCCCTACCATCCATTCTTTGAGCAAAAAGTTGGGATAGAAGGCTTCCGTCTTGCCCGGAAACTCGGAGTAGTCTTTCGGAATGTTGGGCATGCGCCGGGCAGGTATACGTGAATATTCCACATATTTAATTTCGTTTTTATCGTCATGACTTGCCATGATTTACCCCCCTATTTGGAGAGAACTCCGGATTATAGTGGACCTGAGATCCCCTGTCTGCGAATCAGGATAAAGTGTACGCCCATTAAACCGAGCAATGCAGCAGGCAAGAAAAATACATGTATCGCAAAGAAGCGGGTTAGCGTGGTAGCCCCTAACACATCGCCACCGGTGAGCAGCGTTTCAATCAACCCACCCACAATCGGTACACTGGCTGCGATATTGATTCCAACTGCCGTCGCAAAATAAGCTTTCATATCCCAGGGCAACAGATAGCCGGTAAAGCCCAGTCCCAACATGACGGCAAAGATCAGCACGCCAACAACCCAGTTAAGTTCACGGGGTTTTTTATAAGCCCCGGTAAAGAACACACGTAAGGTATGTAAAAACATCATTACGATAACCACACTAGCTCCCCAGTGATGCATGCCGCGAACAATCTGACCATACGCCACTTCATTCTGCAAATACTTGACTGACTCGTAGGCATTGACAATGTCGGGAACATAATACATGGTTAAAAACATGCCGGACAAGATTTGAATCACCACGATGAAGAAGGTAAGCCCTCCAAAACAATAAATGAAAGCCGAGAAGTGATGGGCAGGGTTGACGTGTTCCGGCACTTCGTGGTCAGCCAGATCCCGCCACATGGGGGTGAGATCAATCCGCTCATCGATCCAGTCATACAGTTTTTGCAGCATGTTTTAACCCAACTCCTCTCGCGATATTGCCTGCCCTAAATATAGCTTGCCATCCTCACGCACTTCGTATTGGTATACGGCCAAAGGCGCTGTAGGAGGCGTGTTTGGTAAATTGATGCCATTTTCGTCATAGAGACCATCATGGCATGGGCAGTAAAATTGATTGGGATGTTCGTCGGGACTCCATTGCACGGTACAACCCAGATGGGTACAAACGGGAGATAACGCTTGAACTTCACCGTTATCTAGCACCCTTACCCAAGCTGAGTAGACACGATCATATTCAGCCCATCCGTCTTTGATGGTTAATTTAAAATCAACCCGTTTATATTCCTTACCAAACTCACTAATATCGCCAACGGCAACCATATTTTCGTCGCCGCCAACTTTCAAAATGGGATCAATGGCAAATCCAAGCATGGGTGTCGCCACGGTCGCCGCTAAAAAACCGCCTACACCCATCAGTGTATAGTTTAAAAATTGCCTCCTGGAGACCTGTTGTTCCTTATCACTCATCCTTAAACCTCCCCACACACATGAAGTTAACCCGCACACAGCGCCAAAAAATAACAATAGAGTACGACCATAACAATGATAGCCCAAGCTTTGAGCATCGTCAAGGAGAATCCGCAGCCATCAAGGTGAAGAAGTTGAGCATCTAATTAGATTTTACCCTTTTTGCCACAATCTAATGAGGAAGGGCACATATTTTTGGGCAACATCAAATAAATCTTGCGTGGACGGTTGTTGAATTGCCTTCTCCGCAAGATCTATCACCAGCAGCTTGATGGGATTGAAGGCATCTTTCTCCCTTAGTTCCTGTTCTGCTGTAAGATAGATGACATTGCTGGCTTTCTGTGACATCTCCTCGGCAAAACTAACTAAATAGTTGATCACCGGCTCAGCCGTGTGGGTGTAGGGAATAGCCGGCAGCAAGATGACCCGTCCAGCCAGCTGCTCTTCCAGCTGATTGGCTATCCCATACACCCAAGCCGCCCGATTGATACTCTCAGCAGCCTGACTGCCCAATTCCACCTTAATGACCGGGATTAAAGCTGTATCAATCACTTCCCAATTTTTAAGATACGTCTCAACACTGGCCTGATCCCACTTCACTCTCTCACCACCTATCGTCCTCTTCAAGGGCGCGTTCAAGCCGCTCTTCGATCTCCCATTGGTCACCATTAATTTTAAGGGATTTTTTCCACAAGGATATGGCTTCGTCCCGCTTTCCTTCAGCGTAAAGCAAATCGGCCAGACGGTTTAATCCCTCAACATGATCAGGCGCAAGGTTTAAAACTTTACGGTAGCTTTGTTCAGCTTTATCCCATTCTTCTAGCTCTTCCAAGAGCTCTCCCTGTTTTAGCCATAGATCGGCTCGATCTGGGGAAAACTCAAGCAAGCGTTTAATATAATGTAAAGCGTCGTCAACCTGATTTTGCTCAATGCTGAGATGAAGTAATGCTTCCCATGCTTCGCTTAATTCAGGGTCAAGTTCAACCGCTTGTAAATAGGAGAGTTTAGCTTCTTCAGTCTCTTTTTTTCTTTCCAGCAAAAAACCCCGCCAATAAAACAAGTTGGCATTGGTTTCGTCATATCTTAATCCCTTGTCTGCCTTATCTAACGCGTCCTCCAGCCGATTGATTTTATAGTAGGCTTGTACCAGATATAAATATGCAGAGGTGAAATAAGGGTCATGATCAATCAATTTTTCAAAATAGCCAATCGCTTCTGCCCAAGCCCCCATCTGAAAAGAGACCACACCAGCCCCCAATAAAAGCTGGGGATCCCGTTCTTCCTGTAAAGCTTCCTGATATTTGGCCAACGCTTCTTCAAAGCGGCCAAGGTGGGCAAGACACTCCGCCAACTTTTTGACAGGTGCTTGTCCTCCTTTATTAAAGTTGAGCAAGGCCAAGGAGTACTCCCCCTGGTCAAAATAGATTTCACCCAGAGCCTGATAAAGGACCTTTTCTTCAGGATGTTGCTCCAACGCTTTCCTTACTTTATGCAAAGCCACTTCATGAAGGCCCTGCTGCAGCAAAATGTCAGCAGACAGTAATACACCGGCCAGATACTGGTCACTCCCACTAGAAATTTGTCGTAAAAGCTCCAGAGCTTCCTCTTCCTGGCCCCTATCACTCCAAGCTTCAGCCAATGCCAATTTCAGCTGATCCTCCTCTGGATAGGCTTCCACCAGTTGACGATAGATGTTTACCGCTTCGTCTAGATAACCTAAAGCATGTAAATACTGAGCCGTCTCAAATCGCAATTCATCCGTCATGTCAGTAGAGGATAGGAGCTTTTTCAACTTTTTCAATCCTTCTTCAGGCTTTCCATTCTCCACTTGAGCCAGGGCTTTTTGTACTTGCTCCGTAAGCATAATAGCCTCCTTACCCCAAATTAAAAATGCATATTGTAAACCCAGCCGGGCTTACAATATGCGCTATTTTTTTCTAACTGAAAGTGACAAAAAATAATTGTACACCATTATAACGATAAACGAAAGGGTGTCAAGGGCGGCTCTTGATGCAAAGCCTTACTTTAAAGTGACAGACACCCCTATCTTTTTTAGCTCCTCAAAATAGCCGGGGCATGTTTTGGAGACACAGCCCGGATCCGTAATGATGATGCCAGGCACTTTAAGGGCGAGCAAACTGTAGGTCATGGCCTGGCGATGGTCATCATGGGGGTCCAAAACGGCGCCTTGAGGTTGGCCAGGGTAAACGGTAAAACCATCCTGATGCTCCTCCACCTTGATGCCCAGCTGTTGCAGGGCTTGACAGATGACGGCGATTCGATCCGATTCATGATGGCGGATATGGGGGACATTGGTTACAGTGATGGGGGCATCGGCAAAGGGAGCCAGGGCAGCAATGGTGATAGCCTGATCGGACATCGGCTTCATATCCACCGTAAATCCACCTCTTAACTGAGCAGGCCCCGTCACTTCCAGATAGTTATCGTGTTTTATACAGGTGCAACCCATCTGTTCCAACACGTCGATAAACCGGGCGTCAGGCTGGAGCGAATGGTAGCCCACATTGGTGATGCGCACCGTTCCTTCAGTTAAAGCAGCAGCACTTAAAAAATAACAGGCGGTGGAGGCATCCGCTTCTAAAACAACCTGTTGTCCTGCATACCCTCCTGGCTGGATGACAAAATGGGTAAAGTGTGGATCATGCTCCACTGTGGCCCCAAACTGCCGCATCAAATTGACAGTGATGCCGACGTAAGCTGGCTGCACCAATCCTTTGGCAACTTTGATCTCCACTTCTCCTTTGGCTAAAGGGCTGGCAATTAATAGGCCGCTTAAAAACTGGCTAGAGACGTGACCTTCAATGGTCACCTTCCCCCCTTTTAAACCAGTGGCCTTAACCTGCAAAGGCAAGCGGCCCTCCTCCCCCAGAAAGCGGATCTCCGCGCCAAGCTCCTTCAGCGCCTTGAGCAAAGGACTTAAGGGCCGCCGACGCAACTGTTGGATCCCATCAACTTGATAGACGCCTCCTTGGCCGGCGGCCAATGCCCCAGGTAGAAAGCGAGCCAATGTGCCGGCGGCACCAAGAAAAAGATGGGCTTCCTCCTTAGGCCATCGGCCAGCCGTACCCTCAATCTGAACTTGATCCCCTTCCACCTCAACCGCTAAACCGATCCGTTTTAAAGCATCGATGCACCAGTATGAATCATCGCTTTTTAAAATCCCGCCGATGGTTGAAGAGCCTTCAGCCAAAGCGGCAATAATGAGCGCCCGATTGGTAAAGCTTTTTGATCCTGGCACTCTTAAGACCGCTTTAAGGGGTTTTTCAACTGGCTCAATGATGGCCTGGCTGTACTTTGTCCCCTGTGACCATGGAGAACGGGAGCTATCCAGTTCAAGCACTGATATCCTCCTTTTAAGATGATTCCTCCTGCTTTCTTGTAGCCGCTATACCAAAGATATTTTAGATTATGAAGTTAATTTATAGACTGGGAAATTGGCCTCGCTCAACACTTTTTCCGCTTTCACCATATCTTTCTCATGGCGAAAAGTTAAGCGTAAAACCCCCATAATGTCTTCTCGCGTTTCCAGTATGGCTATGTTGGTGATACTAATTTTGTGAATGCCCAGCAGTGTGGTGACTTGACCAAGCACTCCTGGATGATCAGGGATGTCCACATACAAATCAAAAAAGCTAGGAATGGCTCCCCTCCGGGTTTCAGGTAACCCATCTCTAATCTCTTTGGCCTGACGAAAAAACAGCTCAATTTTCTCTTTGTCTCGCGATTGAATGATACTAAGCACATCATTCATCAGCCGTTGCCATTCTTTCATCTGATCAACAATAAATTCAGAATTGCTCAGGATGATGTCGCGCCACACTTTTGGATTGCTGGAAGCAATTCGGGTGATATCTTTAAATCCCCCTGCAGCCAGCAAAGTGTACCAGTCGCTTTCTGCCTGATAATGATGCATATGGCGCACCAAGGCTGAGGCGATCACATGGGGAAAGTGGCTGATTACTCCCACCACTTTATCATGTTCCTCTGGCGTCATCTCCACCAATTTAGCTCGCGTGGCCTTTAAGATCCCTTTTAATTTGTCCACATCATTGGGCGTGCACTGCTCTGAAGGCGTCAAAACATAATAGGCGTTTTCAAACAGAAGATCGGTGGCCGCTTCCACTCCAGATTTATGGGAGCCGGCCATGGGATGTCCGCCAATAAACTTCCCTTTGGAATAAACACTCAGTTGAGTGGCCCGTTCAACTATTTTTACCTTGGTGCTGCCCACATCGGAAACAATCGCCCCCTCTTTTAAGCATGGCGAGAGCATAACCGGTTCCAAGAGCTCACCCAGTGTTTCAACGGGGGTGCACAAAAAAACGAAATCGGCACCACAAATGGCTTCATCTAAATTGTCTGCAGGTTGATCAATGACCCCTAAAGAGCTGGCTAACTTCAGTTGACTTTCGTTTACATCATACGCTTTGATCAGTATGTTTGACTTAAAATGTTTTTTTATGTTAAGCGCCAAGGAGCCACCGATCAACCCTGTTCCAATTATACTGACCACCTGATTCATGATTTACCCTTCACCAAACCAGCTAGTAGGTTTAATACTCTTTCATTTTGCTCTTGGGTTCCGATGGTAATGCGAAGGCAAGTGGGCATTCCCAATGCATCTCCAGAACGAACGATAACCCCTTGTCGCAGCATATCTTCAAAGACAGGACGGGCTTCCTGCTCAAGATCAACCATTATGAAATTGGCTTCAGTGGGGTAATAACTTAAGCCAAGCTGGGGCAGCCGCTTGTAATATAGCTCTTTGCCCTCCTTGTTTTTCTCATAACAAGCTTGGATGTAGTCTTGATCTTTTAGAGCTACCACCGCCGCTTTCTGACCGATGCGGTTCGTATTAAAGGGTTCCCTAATCCGATTTAACCAATCTACAATTTGGGGATGGGCAAAACCGTAACCCACTCTGAGGGCGGCTAAAGCGTATATTTTAGAAAAGGTACGCAGAACGATCAGATTAGGAAAGCGGTCCAGCAATTTAAGCGTTTGGGGATAATCGACCGCTGTGACATATTCATAATAAGCCTCATCCACAACCACCAGAACATTTTCTGGCACCCGTTCGAGAAAACGGATTAAATCTTGTTCGCTCACGTAGGTGCCGGTAGGGTTATTAGGGTTACAAATCCAGACTACCCGAGTGGTCTCGTCGATAGCAGCCAACATCGCTTCCAGGTCGTGAACAGCTCCTTCCGCTAACGGCACCTGAACCGCTTTAGCCCCTTCCACCGTTACATAGGTAATATACTCTGAAAAAGTGATGTCGGCCATCACTGAACTGTCTCCAGGTTTCAAAAAGGCACGGCAAATCATTGAAATGATTTCATCAGATCCGTTGCCAAAAATGAGGCGGTCCGGGCTGACGTTATAATGCTGGCTGATGGCTTCACGCAATTCAAAGGCGGCTCCATCAGGGTAGAGAGCAAGCTGATCCAGCTCATTGATAATCACTGATTTCACCTTTGGTGTGGGACCAAAAGGATTTTCATTGGAGGCCAATTTGATAATATCGGTCAAGTTATATTCCCGCTTTACCTCTTCGATGGGTTTGCCGGGACTGTAGGGACTGATACCCATAATTTGCTCTTTTGGTTTGATCAATGCGTTCACCACTCCCTGCAAAGTGCTCGTCTACACTACTTTATCATAATATGAATTATACTGTTAGATACAGGCTTTTGACAAAGTTTTTTATCTGGCTTAAGCCTTGGTTCTGCAGGGTTTTTTCGGCTGATTGCAATAGATGAGCCACTTGAGTAACCTCATTTAACAGAGCACTGCCCACAATCACCCCGTCCACTTGACCGGCCAAAAGTTTAACATGCTCCCCTTTAGATATGCCAAAGCCAACCACTACGGGCAATTGGGTATATCTTTTTACTTCCTGTAAAAAGGCCTCCAGTTCCGGCGGAAGCGTCTCTCTGATCCCAGTTACACCTAGGGAAGAGATGCAATAGATGAAGCCTTGTGCATCCCGGGTGATTTTCTCGATTCGTTCACCGGATGTGGGAGCCACCAGTGAGATGAGCAGCAGGCCTTCCTGGGTAAAGGCCTCTTTGATGGGCGCCGCTTCCTCATAGGGAAGATCCGGAATGATGACGGCTTGAGCCCCCACCTGCCTTGCTTGGCGGGCAAATGATTGCAGCCCATATTGCAGCACCGGGTTGAAGTAGCACAAGAGAACGATGGGGATGGTGACCCCTTGGGAGCGCATGGTACGAATCAGATCCAAGCCTTGACGAAAGGTCATCCCTTGCTGAATCGCTTCATAACTGGTCTTTTGAATAATGGGGCCATCAGCCAGGGGATCGGAATAAGGAATGCCCACCTCCAGAAGGGCGGCTCCCGCCTCCTGGAGGGCCAAAGCAAGCTGTACAGAAGCTTGATCAGAGGGATAGCCGGCCGTGATAAAGGGAATGAAAGCGGGCTTTAAATCACTTTTTCTGATGGCTGCTTCGATGCAGGACCCCTTGCTAGCGGTCATCTGGCTTTCCGCTGAATAAACATTCTGTTTCCTAGTCACGAGCACCTTCCTCCTGTAAATAGTGGTAGATGGAGTGAACATCTTTATCTCCCCGTCCAGATAGACAGACTACAATCACTTCTCCCGCTCGGGCGTCCAAAGCTCTTTTTTTGGCTTCGGCTAAAGCATGGGCACTTTCTAAAGCGGGCAAAATCCCTTCAGTGCGGCACAGTTCTTCCACGGCTTGGACCGCTTCACGATCTGTGGCTGTCACATAGTGGACCCGTCCTTGATCTTTTAAATAAGCATGCTCCGGACCAACGCCTGGATAGTCTAGGCCAGCAGAAATGGAATGGGCTTCTTCAATTTGTCCCTCTTCATCTTGAAGCAAATACGTCATAGCACCATGGATGACGCCAGGGCGCCCCTTATTTAAGGTGGCGGCATGGGCCGATGTGTCCAGCCCTTTCCCTCCTGCTTCCACCCCAATCAACTTGACGGTGTCATCTTCCAAAAAGGGGTAAAACATACCCATGGCGTTGCTTCCCCCGCCCACACAGGCAATCACCAGGTCTGGCAGACGACCCGTCAAGCCTTTAATTTGGGACCTGGTTTCATCACCGATAACCCGCTGAAAATCACGAACCATCATGGGGTAAGGATGTGGTCCCACCACGGAGCCTATCAAATAATAGGTGGTATCCACATGCGCAACCCAATGGCGGATCGCCTCGTTGGTGGCATCTTTTAACGTTTTAGACCCTGCTTGAACGGAAATCACTTCCGCCCCCAACAGCTGCATCCGAAACACATTAAGGGCCTGGCGGCGAGCATCTTCCTCCCCCATAAACACCTTACATTTAAAGCCCAGTTTAGCTGCAACCGTTGCGGTGGCTACACCGTGCTGCCCCGCTCCCGTTTCAGCAATCAGATTTTCTTTACCCATACGCTTAGCCAGCAAAGCTTGACCGATGGCATTGTTAATTTTATGGGCCCCGGTGTGGGTCAAATCTTCCCTCTTCAAAAAAATTTTGGCCCGACCACCCCAGGCATCACTTAAACGTTCTGCATAGTACAAGGGGGTCGGCCGCCCGGCATACTCCTTTAGCAGCCGCCTGTAATCTTCAAGAAAATGGGGATCATTTTTGGCGTCCCTGTAGGCCGCTTCCAGTTCACCAATGGCCTTCATCAACGTTTCCGGAACATATTTTCCACCGTAAAGTCCAAAACGCCCCGCCGCATTGGGTACCTGAAGCCGTTTATCGATTGCCATGCTTGTTCACCTCGTTAAGCAATGCTTCTATCCGTTCCTTATTTTTTAACCCTTCTATTTCTGCCCCACTGGCCAAATCGATCCCGTCCAATGGGTTTTGAGCCAACAGTTGGCCAACATTTTGGGCCGATAAGCCCCCGGCTACAAACAGTTTAACATGACCTCCACTATTCTGGTTATATTTAGAAATTCGATGATACACTGATGGAATTACGGACCAATCAAACGTTTGCCCCGTTCCCCCAACACGATCGGGCAGCTTTGTATCCAGAAGTATGGTGTCAACAAGAGGCAGATAGGAAACCATTCTCTCATGCAGCTCCTCTCCATCCCCTCTTCGCTGCTCATTTGCCGGAACCGAAATGGTTTTCCATAGTTTAAGCTGAGGATGACGGTCAAGCAATTCCTCACAAAAAGAAGGGGATTCATTCCCATGCAGCTGGATAACAGTCATACTGGTCATATTAATCACGTCACTGATCTCACTCAGAGATTGATTCAAAAAGACAGCCACAGCTTTAGGCTTTAACCACTGATGCTTTTCCAGCCACCGTTTCACTTTCTCAGGGTTGACCCAGCGTTTACTTTGAGTGGTAAATATAAAGCCGACGAAATCGATGGACGCCTGAAAGGGGTCAAGAACATGGATATCTTCTGGGTGATGATTGCCACATATTTTAATTTGCACCATACAGTTCTTGCACCGCCTGCACCAAATCATCTTGCCGCATCAAAAACTCGCCCACTAAAAAGCCATTCACTCCTAAGTTGGTCAGCTGCTCAACCACCTCTGCTGAATTGATGCCACTTTCACTAATTATGACAACGCCTTCCGGAATATGGGGAAGCAATTCTTTTGTCCGCTCAATGCTGGTGGAAAAAGTGGTCAAATCTCTGTTATTAATGCCGATCAGTGGGGGAGTAAAGTGGCGTAATACCCCTTCCAACTCGTCTAAACTGGCCACTTCCACCAAGCAATCCAGCCCAAGGTTCTGAGCTTCCCGGTAGAGGCTGTAGAGCTTCTCACCAGGGGTTACCTTCGCAATTAACAGAATCGCATCGGCCCCCAGAACAACGCTTTCATAGATTTGAAGGGGATCGATAATAAACTCTTTACGTAAGATCGGCAATTGCACCTGTTCTTTAATGGCTTTAATGTATTGGCCATCACCTTGAAAATATTTTTTATCGGTTAGGACAGAAAGGGCATCAGCCCCGGCTTGTTCATACTGCCGGGCAATATCAACGGGATCAAAGTGAGGGCGAATCACTCCCTTTGAAGGAGAAGCCTTCTTCACTTCAGCGATCAAGGCGCTCCTGCGCCTCGGATGTTTTAATGCCTCCAAAAAAGAACGGCGGGGCCCCCCGCCCTGTTTAGCCTTTGTTTCAAGCTCCTTTCGATCTGCGTATAATTGCTTAACTTCCTCTTCTTTAGTAGCTACAATTTGGTTAAGCATAGCGGAGCACCTCCTTCTGTTGCAACATCGTTTGATAGTGACGGTATGCTTGACCGGAACGAATTAATTCCTTAGCCAGATCTACTCCTTCAGATATGGAGGCTGCTTTTTGACCCACATAAAGGGCTGCCCCTGCGTTGAAACAAACCATATCATGGGGAGCGCCGCGCTCTTCCCCTTTTAAAACAGCCAAGATCATGGCCGCACTTTCCTGAGGCGTATTTACCTGTACTGCGCTTAAAGGATATCGTTTTAAACCAACAACTTCTGGGGAGAGTTGATACTGTTTCAACCGTCCATTTACTAATTCTGTTACACGACTTGTAGCTGAAATGGAAAATTCATCGAGGCCATCTTCACCACTGACGATAATGATATGTTCTGAACCCAACTGCTTCAATGTATGGGCCATTTTCTCGCTGTATCGATAATCATAAACCCCGATCACCTGATGTTTTACCCCTGCCGGGTTGGTCAAGGGGCCCAATAGATTGAAAACCGTGTGGAAGCCAATCTCCTTCCGCGGCTTAGCGGCATGCCTCATCGCCTGATGATATAGGGGGGCAAACATAAAACACATGTTGAACTGCTTGATGGCTTTCTTAATGGCTGCAGGTTCAATCTCCACCGGCAAGCCAAGCACTTCCAACACATCGGCGCTACCGCTTAGGCTGGAAGCCGCCCGGTTGCCATGTTTGGCAACCGGAACGCCGGCACTGGCAGCCACGATGGCGCTGGCCGTTGAAACATTAAAAGTTTTGGCCCCATCTCCCCCCGTTCCGCACGTATCGATCACCGGCTGTTCCACTTGAAGATCCACTGGCGCAGCCATCTCCCGCATAGCCCGGGTTAAGCCAATCAGTTCATCAACTTCCACACCCCGAAACGTCAGCAGGGAAATAAAGCTGCTAATTTGTGCCTCTGTCGCTTTTCCTTGCAATATATCAATCATGGCCTCATAGCTTTCCTGTTCAGTTAAAACTTGCTTATCAATCACTTTTTTTAACGCTTTTTTAAGCATGGATTTTATTCTCCTCCCCATGAAACATCAGTTCTGCCAGCTGGATCGCCACCAAAAGGGCGCTAGCCTTGTTGCGCGTCTCCTTCCACTCCAGCTCAGGAACTGAGTCGGCTACAATACCGGCCCCTGCTTGAATGTGGGCTATATTCTCCCGCATGAAAATGGTCCGAATGCCAATGCACGTATCCATGTTGCCTGAAAAGGAGAGATAGCCGATGGCGCCTGAGTAAGCATGGCGACATTCATGTTCCAACTCAGCCAAGATTTGCATGGCTCTCTCTTTAGGGGCACCTGAGACGGTTCCAGCTGGAAAACATGATGCCAAGCAATCGATCAAATCACAGTCCGCTCTTACTTGTCCCTCAATGGTGGAAACCAAGTGCATCACATGGGAAAAATACTGGATCTCCATCCGCTTGGGCACGGTGATGCTCCCCTCTTGGGCTACACGGCTCACATCCTTTTGCCCCAACTCCAGAAGCATGTCATGTTCCGCCAGCTCTTTGGCGTCAGACAGAAGATTCTCAGCCAGCTTTCTGTCCTCCTCTTTTGTCCGTCCCCGTTTCCGGGTGCCGGCAATGGGATTGACAGTAATTTTCCCGTGCTCCACCTGGACTAACCGCTCTGGCGAACTGCCGACAATTTGGCTCCCATCCCCTAGATCGAGGTAATACAGATAGGGCGATGGGTTAACCATGCGTAAGGTCCGGTAGATATCAAAGGGGGAGACCTTCGTCGTCACCGTAAAGCGTTGGGACAAGACAGCCTGCAATATCTCACCCGACTTAATATGCTCCTTAATGGTGTCAACGGCCTTTATAAAAGCAGGTTTGCTAAAATTGGAGGTGACCTGATCCCAATTTACTTGAGGCAGCTCATCAGGCAATCGAAACGTTTGGGCTGTACCCTGATGAAATCCGTAGGAGAGCGCCTCAATTTTTTGACGCAAATGCTTTACCTTCTCTTCATAAGCCTTTCTAACTTCAGCGGGCTCCATTTCAGGCCGTAGGTGCAAATGGCCAATAAAGGTGATCTCTTGGCGCAAATGATCAAAGGCGATAATCTCATCACAAAACATGAGTCGAATCTCATCCTGCTCCAACACTTTCTGGCGATGGGGCGGAACGTCAGCCAACAGGGGGACGGCATCATAGCCAATATAACCCACCGCCCCTCCGCTAAAACGGGGGAGATTAAGCCCTGCTGGACTTTTGTAGCGTTGAAGCAGCTGCTTTAATCCATCCAGGGGTGAGCCGTTTAGCTCTTCTGACCGAACAGGGCGATGGGAGGACCGGTGATTTGGGTTTCCTTCAAAATATTCCACAATCCCTTTTCCACGGTGAGAACGGAAC
Source organism: uncultured Bacillaceae bacterium (assembly GCA_937927935.1). Lineage (GTDB taxonomy): Bacteria > Bacillota > Bacilli > Caldalkalibacillales > Caldalkalibacillaceae > CALFAC01. The sequence continues at coordinate 6,703 of CALFAC010000164.1, read as the reverse complement.
AACAGAAAGGGGTTATGCCCGATAAAGGAATAGCGGGCCCACATCGCCCCCCCTTCCACACTTTCCAACAGAAACGAATAGGGCTGCCGGATATGTTGAAAAATGCGTATAGGGGTTAAATTATCAGACCAGATGGTTTCCGCGACAGGGATAAGCGTATATTCATTTTTTAAAGCTAATACCTGCTCAATTGAAGGGTAGGCCATAAGCTTCCATCCTTTTTTAAAAGATTTGAACTCTATAAAAAACAAAAAACAGGACTGAAACAGTCCTGTTGGCATACCGACTCCTTGCCTCAGGCTCTGCTCAGCTTATCTCATCTCAACTCATCTCCACTCAACTCAAACTAAACGTATTCAGTTGGTTTAGTCTATCATAAACGATAAATCGTGAGGCGTCAATATCTTAATTTTCCTTAACGTTATCCTTAATTAAACGATAGACTCAATCGAGACTTGCCAGCACGCTCTCAGCAACGCTTCATCCACCTGTTCCGTTACCACTGCCTTCCCCATTCTTTCCAGTAAAACCAGTCTCAGTTTTCCTTGGCGCACCTTTTTATCGGCATACATTTTTTGTAAAACCTCGTCAAAGGGCCAAGGAAGCTTTTGCCAGTCAACCGGTAGGCCATACTGCTGTAACATCTGAATGATGCGCTTAGCCACCGGTGCCCCATACACCCGTTCACTCACTACAGCAGCCAGGGCCATGCCTATGGCAATGGCTTCTCCATGGCTAAACATACGGTACTCGCCCAGCGCTTCAAAAGCATGACCAAACGTGTGACCAAAATTTAATATGGCCCTCAGCCCATTTTCCCGTTCATCCTGCCTCACCACTTCACTTTTAATGGCGGAGGCCCGCGCCAGAGCTTCCGTTAAATAAGGTTCTTTTAAAGCTATACACGCTTCAAACTCTTTTTCCAGCCAATCCACAAAAGCAGGATCCCAAATAAAGGCATGCTTCAATACCTCAGCATACCCGGAGGAGATCTCTTTGGCCGGCAAAGTGGTTAAAGTGGCGGTATCATATATGACAGCCAGAGGCTGATAAAAGCAGCCAATCATGTTTTTCCCCAAAGGGTGGTTGATGGCCACCTTGCCACCCACACTGCTGTCATGGGCTAAAAGGGTGGTGGGCAACTGGACAAAGGGAATGCCCCGCATATAGGTGCTGGCCACAAAACCGGCCAAATCCCCAACCACCCCCCCACCTAAGGCAAGGATGACGCTGGTTCTGTCCAGACGTTGGGTCAAGGCCTGGCTGATCACCTGTTCATAACAGGAAAAGGACTTGGCTTGTTCACCAGGGGGAACGACATGGGCATATACCGTATATCCATTCTGCTTCAAATGGGAGAGCACCCGCTCCAAATATAAAGAGGCCACGTGTTCGTCCGTAATCACAAACAGCTTCCGCTCCGCACCGATCCCCCGCTCTGCCAGATAATGGCTTAGCTCGTTGAGTAAACCGGGGCCAATCCAGATGGGATAGGAACGTTCCCCTAGATCTACGGTTAACGTTTTGACGGCCGTCATTAAAAATCCCTTACCTCCTCTAGGTAACGCTCATAATGGGCTTTCATCTCATAGATATGATCATGGCCAAACTTGTCACAAAAGGCCCGGGCGATCTCCCACGCCACTACATTTTCCATCACCACGCAAGCGGCTGGCACTGCACAGCTATCGGAACGCTCCACACTAGCCTTAAAGGGCTCTTTCGTATCAATATCGACGCTTTGTAACGGCTTATATAAAGTGGGGATCGGTTTCATCACGCCTCTTATCACAATTGGCATTCCATTGGTCATACCGCCCTCCAAGCCGCCTAATCGGTTAGTTTTTCGATAAAATCCTCGTTCTTTAGACCAGGCAATCTCATCATGGACCTGGCTCCCAAAGCGACGGCCCGCTTCAAAACCCAAGCCGATCTCCACACCTTTAAACGCTTGTATACTTAGCACGGCTTGGCCCAAGCGGCCATCCAATTTGCGATCCCAATGGACATGGCTCCCTAAACCAATGGGGACGCCATACACAATCACTTCCACAATGCCCCCTACGCTGTCCCCCTCGTCCTTAGCCTGATCAATCACCCGCATCATCGCTTCAGCCGCTTCCGGATCTAAACAGCGGACAGGCGATTCCTCAGTCACCTTTTGGATCTCTGCCGGAGTGAGGGTGGAAGCATCCTTTTTAGCCTGGACAGAGCCGATCTGAACCACATGACCGACCACTTCAATACCAAAAAAGCGGAGCAGCTTTTTGGCCACTGCGCCGCAGGCGACGCGGATCGTTGTCTCCCGGGCACTGGAGCGCTCCAATATATTGCGCATGTCCCGGTGGGCATATTTAATGGCACCGTTTAAATCGGCGTGCCCCGGTCGGGGACGGGTCACCACTCGCTTGCCGATATGTTCGTCTTCCAAAGGCTCAATCTGCATGATATTTTGCCAATTCTTCCAATCCTTATTTTCGACTACAAGACAGATAGGCGCCCCTGTTGTTTTACCATCTCTTACACCCGCTTTAATTTGTACCTGATCTTTTTCAATCTGCATGCGTCGGCCTCGTCCATAGCCCTTTTGACGACGGGCCAGCTCCACATCGATATCCTCCTTAAGGAGGGGCAAATGGGCAGGAACCCCTTCAATAATGGCCGTCAGTTGCGGTCCGTGGGATTCCCCCGCCGTTAAATATCTCATTAATTCCAGCCTCCTTAATCAACCTTCTAGACGAACCATCCAATTTCTCGCCTAAACAGCTCGATTTTGTTCTGGGGAAAACCTTATTTTACGCTAGTTTACGATAAAAAAAAGTATCTTCCAAAGCAAATTGAAACCGTTCTGGATGAAAAATCTGTTCGGTACTGCCCACAAAGAGCACGCCTCCTGGCCTTAAAGCAGCGCTAAATTTTTGATAAAGGCGTTCTTTGGCTTCTTCCGTAAAATAGATCATCACATTGCGGCACAAGATCAGATCCTGCTCAGTTGGAAAAGGGTCAGCCAGGAGATTTTGCTTAATAAACCTCACTTTTTTTTTCACATCGGCACTAATATAGTACAAGCCGTTCTGTTCCGTAAAGTAGCTCTTTAAAAGGCGCGGAGGAACCTCCTTTACAGCCCGGTCCTGGTAGATGCCTTGTTTCGCTTTTTCCAAAGCGATTTCATCAATATCCGAGGCCAGTACTTGGTGGGGGCGACCAGGTGTAATCTGGTCCAGAAGCATAATTAACGAGTAAGGCTCCTCTCCAGTTGAACAGGCTGCACTCCAAATATTGAGACTTCTATTTCCCTGCTCTTTTAACAGACGGGGCAAAATCTTCTTTTCCAGCACCTCCCACCGATTAGGATTGCGAAAAAATTCAGAGACATTGATGGTGAGCCGATCCAAACATGCTTTAAGCAGGGAGGGATCATGTTCAAGCGCTTGACTAAACAGCGAAAAGGAGCGGTACCCTTTTTTGTCACGCAAAGCCGTAAGGCGACGCTTCATCTGTTTTTCTTTGTATAGTTTGAGATCGATTCCTGTTAGCCGTTTAAATTGCTGGACAAATATTTCAAAGTCCTGATCTGCCACGACTTTTCTCCTCTCCCCCAATTAAAAAAGCCCTGGATAGGGCTTCTCTTTCTAGACCCATCTATTGATGTCCCGACTGTATTCCAAAAGTTCTTCCTGCTTAAAAAACAGGTTGATCTCCCGTTCAGCACTTTCAGGAGAATCCGAACCATGAATCACATTCATGCTCACTTGTAAACCAAAGTCCCCACGAATGGTGCCAGGGGCTGCTTCAGCTGGATTGGTCTTGCCCATCATCTCCCTGGCCACTTTAATGGCATTTTCACCTTGCCAAACCATGGCCATGACAGGGCCGGAGGTGATAAAATCTACCAACTCTCCAAAGAACGGCTTCTCCTTATGCTCACCATAATGTTGTTCAGCCAATTCTTTGGGGATATGCATCAACTTCGCTGCAATCAGTTGTAATCCTTTCTGTTCAAAGCGCTGGATCACTTGGCCGATCAAGCCCCGCTGAACCCCGTCAGGTTTAATCATGATAAATGTTTTTTCCACTGCCACATCATTCAACTCCTCTTTATCAATCTACCTGTGATGCTTTAACAAGCAAAATTGTATCAAAATGGAAGCTTCTGGGCAAATGGAGCCGCTAATAGGTGCGCTGCTCAATAAAATCGGCGATGCGTGTCAGTGTTTCCCGACTGTACATCGACTCCAGATCGTGCAGCGCCTTGCGCGCCTTGGCCAGATAGCGTTGAGCAATCTTTTTGGCCATGGTGACGCCTCCACTTTGAATAATCAGGTTGATAATTTTGGGGATATCGGGTGAACCCGTATTAAATTCGTTAATTACCGCTTGGCGAACGGCCGGGTCACGAAAGGAAGCCAATACAGGTAGGGTAATATTGCCTTGTTTCAAATCACTGCCGGCCGGTTTACCCAACTGCTTTTCCGTCCCCGTAAAATCGAGAATATCATCGGTAATTTGAAAAGCCATGCCCACATAGTAACCATAACGATAGAGGGCTTGCACCACTTTCTCCTGGGCCTGGCTAACCAATCCCCCCAACTGGCAACTGATGGCCATTAAAAGGGCGGTTTTGCGCCTGATCCGCCAAAAATAAGTTTTAAACGACTGGTTCCATTGATATAACGCTTCGATTTGCTCGATTTCACCCACGCACATATCAACCATCGCTTTTGATAAAATGCGGTGAATGCGCGGCTCGGTCAAACGGGATATACGTTCTAGGGCTCTGGCTAAAATATAATCGCCGGTATAAATGGCTGTCCGGTTGTCCCACTTTGATTTAACCGTTGGCCGTCCCCGGCGAGTGGCCGCATCATCAATCACATCATCATGGACCAGGGTGGCCATGTGAATCAGCTCCAGGGCAACGGCCACGTGAGCTAAACGCTCAATATCGTACTGGCCCGTTTTTCCACCTAATAAAACAAAGACGGGCCGAATGCGCTTTCCCCCCGCCTTAAGCAAGTGTGATGAAGTTTCTTGCATCAAGGGATATTCACTTTCGATGCTTCTATATAGCTCCCGCTCAATTACTGCTAAGTCATCTTTCAAATCAACATAAATATCCATTAAATTCATCTTACGGATCCACCTTACCCATTCATTCTGTAGATAAAAGGCAGTCTGCTCTGGATGAAGGTCGGACAACCTCACCAGCTACATTCGGTTTATAGCCGATATGTAAGGCGGCAACCCCTCCTGTTAATGAATAAAACTGAACCTGTTCTAAGCCTGCCTCTCTAAACAGATCGGCCAACTTTCGGCTGTCGGGAAAGTTTTTTAATGATTCGGGCAGCCAACGGTATTGATCATAGCGGTTGGCCACCAATTTACCAAGCAAGGGGAGCACGCCATTAAGATACAGCGAATACACCTGCTTAAAAATGGGCCACTCTGGCTTGGACAGTTCAAGGGAAACCACCATTCCTCCCGGTTTAACCACCCGTTTCATCTCAGTTAAAACATGTAAGATATCAGGTACATTGCGCAAGCCAAAGCCGATGGTGGCATAGTGAAACGTATTTTCGGCAAAGGGAAGTTGCATGGCATTGCCGTGAACCCATTCGATCTGATTGATGCCGCGTTCTTTTGCCTTCCTTTGGGCAATGGCTAACATATTTTCGCTAAAATCAAGGCCCACCACTCGGCCAGTTGAACCCGCTTTTTGCGCCAGGCTGATGCTCCAGTCTCCGGTTCCACAGCACACATCAATGGCCGTTTCCCCCGGTTGGACAGGAAGTTTATCCATGGCAAATTTCCGCCATGTTTTGTGAAGACCCGCGCTAAGCAAGGTGTTCATCTTATCATATTTGTCAGCAATGGTTTCAAAAACATGATGGACAAATTGTTCTTTTCCTTCTTGGTTCATCAAGATCGCTTCTCCCTCACCTTATGAGCCGATCAAAAGCTCGTCCAGCTGCAGCTTGTCCAGCCATATATGAAATTCGTCTTGCAATATTTTATCATCTAACTGCTGGATCGCCAGCTTTAATGCTTCTGCTTCAGCCTCAACCATCTCTTTGGTGGCTGACCTTTCTTCCCCGTACACCTTTAGAGCAACATAGGCATTAAGAATTTTAAACCAAACAGGCTCCGCATTAAACCAGCGCAGCACACTCTCTGCTGCATACCGCCTTATTTTTTGTTTTAATTGCAACTTTTCATTAGCACTAAGGGAATCTTGCCCCGCATACAGGCGCAGTTTATCTTCATTGACCGTTTTGATGACACTGGACCAGCGGGAGATCAGCTCAACTTGATTATGCTCGGCAAGGTAGTTGTAATAATGACCACTAAAATGATCACCAAGCAGAATGGTGAGTTGCCGAGCTTTAATGGCGCTATCATCTGTTAACAGATGATTATCCACCAAATCATGGCTATCAAACCCGAGTTGAATAAACAGTTGTGAAATGCAATAATGATTGCGCAACGTTGGGTCCAAGCCAGTATGGTTTAAAAAAAGAAAGAGGAAGTGCAGTTGAAACAATTTAATTTCCGGCAGACGCACATGATTAAAGGCAAAGGGGTGATGGCTGCGTCGATCCACTTCCCTCAAAATTTTATTTAATTCTTCACGGTATATTGATTCATCCAACATCTATTTTGCCTCCACTCCATCAGTCCTACTACAGTATAACACAAAACATTA
>CALFAC010000163.1 GCA_937927935.1 uncultured Bacillaceae bacterium | reverse complement strand
CAACCCCTGCCTTATGGCAGGGGTTGTTTACGTATCTTAACACAACATACGGTACTGCTTTTTAATCATCCCAAGCAATGCATAGCATTACGGTTTTTAAAGTCTAACGCACCAGGCTGTTTCTGACAAGGAAGCGGCCATGAAAGGTAAGGGGAACCCCAATGCCATTCAGTTCAGCATGAATATGAAGGTGGGGTTCCGTCGTGTTCCCCGAATTGCCTACCGCTCCAATCTTTTCCCCCTCTTTTACCTTCATACCCTCTTTCACCTCAATACTTCCCTGTTGCATATGGGCGATATAAATGAGGGGCTCCGTTTCCTCACAGCGTAAGGCTACATAGTTGCCTTCTGGATAATCAGGGTCTCGATCAGGAGGGTTTAAGTCCGGCAAGCCATCCCTCACCTCAACGATTTCAGCATCACAGGGACTATACAAGGGATCCCCGTAAATGGCATAACGCTCCAGCTCTTTTGGATAAAAGCCGCTGGCCCTTGCCCCCAAGCGGTTAAGCTTCACAATATCGAGGGCATACTGTTGAGGACGGTAAGCATGGTGATAGTTCATTTGGACATGGTTGCCCCCCTGTCCCACATAATACGTGCCATCCTTAAGGGGAAAGGCCACATCAAGCCCTTCATCCTTTATGGAAAAGCTGCCCAATACCATCACCAAATACGCTCCAAACACCACAGCCAGCACGCCATAAATGGCCGTGGAAAAAATGGGACTAAACGAGCGTGGTATTCGCCAGGGAAGCACCCAAACCCGTCTCGCTGACTGCCAGGCCGCCATGATCAACAGGAGCAACCACAGATAGCGCAAATAATAGCTAAACCAGTCCCACGGTCCAGCCAGAAAAAGCCAGACAATAAAGAAAGTCTTGGCCAATAACTGAATGAGCCATTCCAACTTGTATTCAAATTTTCCCCGCCATAGCCCATAGATAAAAATTGCCGGTAAAATGAGATAAATGGTCACCACAAGAATGATTGAAAACGTATCCACCCTGCTTTGCCTCCCCGTCACAAAAATGAAAACCTTGCTTCATTCCGTTAACTCTAACGGATATTATCTCATTTGTAGAATAAAAAACCAATTGGTTACAATTTGGTGCTGATAAGGTAATATAAATGTAACGTTAATCATTAGGCATCATTTATATTTCTGTGGAGAAAGGGTTGGGGCCGATGAACACCCATGACATCAATTACAAATTGTATGGGGACGATATGCAATTTGTGGAGATCGAACTTGATCCTCAAGAAACGGTGATTGCTGAGGCAGGTAGCTTAATGATGATGGAAGATCAGATCCGCATGGAAACCATCTTTGGTGATGGATCGTCCCAAGGGTTAGTAGGAAAACTGTTTTCTGCTGGAAAGCGAATCCTGACTGGTGAAAGTTTATTTATGACCTCTTTTACCAATACCGGTCGCGAGAAAAAACATGTTTCCTTTGCATCCCCCTATCCTGGCAAAATCATTCCCCTGGATTTAAGTGAGCTAGGTGGAAAAATAATCTGTCAAAAAGATGCTTTTTTGGCTGCTGCCAAAGGGGTATCCATTGGCATTGAATTTCAACGACGTCTGGGAACGGGTTTCTTTGGTGGTGAAGGGTTTATTATGCAAAAACTGGAAGGTGATGGGCTCGCTTTTATCCATGCCGGAGGGACCATCCATACCAAAAACCTGGGTCCCGGGGAGACGCTGCGGGTGGATACTGGCTGTCTAGTGGCCATGACAGGTGAGGTGGATTACAACATCCAGTTTGTGGGGGGAATCAAAACAGCTCTCTTCGGCGGAGAAGGTCTCTTTTTTGCCACGTTAACAGGACCGGGCACCGTGTGGATACAATCCCTTCCCTTTAGCCGCCTAGCCAGCCGTGTCTTTGCCGCCTTTCCCTCCAAAGGAGAAACCAAAGGGGAAGGAAGTATCGCCGGCACATTGTTTGACATCTTGGGCGGCGACCGGAAATAGTACAATCGTATAGCTTTACGGCCAATAGGTAGTCCTCAACAAGGAATCACCGATGATTCTAACCGATTATGAACAAAAGGAAGATCAGGTAATGGGTGAAGAACATATGACGCGCATATTTGTAGCAGGTAAAGAGATTATTCTGATTGGTACGGCCCATGTCTCCAAGAAAAGTGCAGAACAGGTTAAAACGGTTATTGAAACGGAACAACCTGACACGGTGTGTGTGGAATTGGATGAACAGCGCTATCAAGCCATACGGGATGAAGACAGATGGAAAAAAATGGATATTTTCCAGGTGATAAAAGAAAAAAAAGCCACCTTGTTGCTGCTCAACTTGGTGATCTCTTCCTTCCAAAAACGAATGGCCAAACAGTTTGGAATCAAACCGGGCCAGGAGATGATCCAAGGCATTGAGTCGGCTGAGCAGATTGGTGCCCATCTGGTCTTAGCGGATCGTAATATTCAGATTACCTTTGCCCGTATTTGGCATGGCATCGGTTTGATGGGCAAGGTTAACCTGATGATGCAACTTTTGGCCAGTATTTTTCAAAATGATACCATTACGGAAGAAGAACTGGAAAAAATGAAATCAAAAGATATGTTAGATTCCATGCTGGATGAATTTACCGCTGCTTTTCCCAAGCTAAAAGAACCCTTAATTGATGAACGAGATCGATATATGGCCCAAAAAATAAAAGAAGCACCCGGAAACAAAGTGGTGGCCGTTTTAGGAGCGGCCCACGTTCCGGGTGTGATTCGAGAATTGAATCACCACCATGACCTTGCCCAATTAGAACAGCGACCGCCAAAGTCAAGATGGCCTAAGCTGGTGGGCTGGGCCATCCCCCTGTTAATCATTGCCATGATCACTTACACTTTTTTAAACAACCCAACAATTGGGGCACAGCAAACAATCAGTTGGGTACTATGGAACGGGTCACTGTCCGCCATCGGGGCGGCACTGGCCATGGCCCATCCTTTCGCTATTTTAACTGCATTTATAGCGTCACCCTTTACTTCTCTGAACCCGCTCCTTGCCGCCGGCTGGTTTGCCGGCATCGTCCAAGCCTTTTTGCGTCGCCCCAGTGTCAAAGATTTTGAAACGTTAGCAAGCGATGTTTTTACAGCCAGGGGATTGTGGCAAAATAAAGTGTCGCGCATTTTACTTGTGGTGGTGTTAACCAATATTGGCAGTTCACTGGGGACAATTATCGGTGGGGCTGATGTGGTCCGACGCTTTCTTGAACAGATGATCCACTAATCTAAAATGGCCACTAATGGTCGGCTAAGGTTTCCTCCAACCCTGCAGTAAGCGAATACTGTGGCTGCCAATTTAAAACTTCTTTCGCCTTGCGGTTAGCCAACCGACTGTGCCGAATATCCCCAGGTCGAGCCTCTTCATAGTGAGGGGGTAAATTGACCTGCACCAACTGTTCCATCAAATGATATAAGGCCGAAATAGAGACGGCTTGGCTGGTGCCAATATTGATCGTTTCCTGATCCCCTCTGGCCAGAGCTAAAACATTGGCTCTGGCTACATCTTTTACATACACAAAATCTCTGGTTTGGCTACCATCCCCATAAATAACGGCCGGCGAACACTCTTGTAACTTTTTCTTAAAAATGGAGATCACTCCCCCCTCCCCCAATCCGCCTTGTCTTGGACCGTACACATTGGCATACCTTAAAATGGTATACTTTAGACCATGCAGCTGATGGTACAGACGAATATAGCATTCGCCAGTCCATTTGGACAGGCCATATCCAGACAAGGGATTAACGGGGTGATCCTCACTGATGGGGTCCGTTTGAGGTTCGCCGTAGACGGCACAGGTGGAAGCGTAGATTATTTTTTTTACCCCCCATCTGACAGCACCATGCAGAAGGTTTAAAGTACCCAATATATTTACCTGGCCGTCATGAAGGGGATTTTTAACGGAGTGGTGTACATTGACCTGCGCAGCCTGATGAATGATCACCTCAGGTTGCTCGCTGGCCAAGACCTCAAACAGTTTTGGGTCGGTAATGTCCAGTTTAAAAAAAAGAGCTTTTGAGTTGAGATAAGTTAAATCGCTTTGACTCAGGTTATCCACCACGATAACCTGGTGCCCTTCTTCAATGAGCAGGTCCGTAATATGTGAACCGATAAAGCCTGTTCCGCCTGTCACCAAAACTTTCACTTCAACCTTCCGCACCTTTCCCTTACAGGCTGTGATCCATATTTAATCGACTTGCTTCAGCTTTAAACCATTGAATGGTTTTATAGAGCCCTGCCTTTATATGAATTCGAGGTTTAAAATCTAAAACTTCTTTTAAACGGGTAATGTCCGGCTGCCGCTTGGCCATATCCTCAAAGCCTTCCCCATATGCTTTTTCATAGGGAACATAAACGATCTCTGAGTTGGAATGGGTTAACCCTTTAATCATATAGGCCAGCGTTTCAATAGAAACCTGCTTATTATTTCCTACATTGATGATCAATCCGTTCGCCTTTGGATCCATGGCCCGATAACTCGCTTCCACCGTATCACTGATATAGGTAAAACACCGGGTTTGCTGTCCCGTTCCATGCACCTCAAGAGGCTCTCCTTTTAAGGCGGCAGCAATAAATCGAGGGATCACCCCGCCATAGGCGGATGATGTGGCCCGGGGGCCGTAGGCATTAAAATAGCGCAAGATGGTGACCGGTAATCCAGCCTTGGCATAGGCCAAACAGAGGTGCTCATCCAATGCTTTGGAGGCGGCATAGCACCAACGATGAATGTGGGCTGAACCGTAAACCCGATCATCATGTTCACGAAAAGGGAGCTTCTTATTTTTCCCATACACTTCCGATGTGGACGCAAAAATCACTTTTTTTCCTAAAGGGGCAGCTACCTCCAGCACATTTTTGGTCCCGTCAATGTTCCCCTTGATAACGGTCAAGGGGTTTTCCACACAATTTTTAACGCCAAGAACAGCCGCCAGATGATAAATCACATCGACTTGGGGCAACACCTCTTCAAGGAGGCGCTTGTCCAATATACTTCCTTCAATAAAGTGATGTTTTGGATGGTTAAGAGCATTGTCCAAAGCTGATAATTTGCCTGTTGATAAATCGTCAATGGTCCACACCTCATGACCGCGGGCAAGTAGCAGCTCCACCAAATGGGAGCCAATAAAACCTGCCCCGCCTGTCACCAAAACTTTTTTCATCCTGAATCACCTCCTTCTAAAGCGTCTCCACATGGTTATATGAGCCTTTAATTACCCCACGCGTATCAAAAATAAGGGGGGCATGTTTAACCAAACGTTGATAATCGATGGCAGAATGGTCCGTTAAGATGAGCACACAGTCATATTGTTTAAGGGATTCATCAATGGGTTTTGAGCGGTATACTTTGCCATCCACATGGACTTGATCCTGATACGGATCATGATAATCAAGATAAGGGGTTAGTTTGGCCAGTTGCTCAAATATCATCAGGGGCATTGACTCCCGTAAATCATTTACATCTTTTTTATACGTTAACCCAACGGCCAGAAGACGGGCGTGAGATAACGGCATATCTAAAAGTTGATTTAGGCGTTCGATGATGTAGGCTGGCATACCATCGTTGACCTGTTTGGCTAAAGTGATAAACTGCAGATCGGTGTGATATTGTTTTGCTTTCCATAACAAATAGAGTGGATCCACAGGAATACAGTGACCTCCCACCCCAGGGCCGGGATAGTAAGGGATAAATCCATACGGTTTTGTTTTGGCTGCCTCAATCACATCCCAAATATTAATCTTCATTTTGTGGCACAAGATGGCCATCTCATTGATAAAGGAAATGTTCACAAAGCGCTGACAGTTCTCCAATATTTTGGTCATCTCAGCCACTTTGGGCGATGAGACTGGGACCAAGGTTTGGAAAGCCTTTCCATAGAGGTCCATCACCTTTTGACGGCACGAATCGGTCACACCGCTGACCACTTTAGGGATCTCATCCAGTGCGAATGCTTTATTGCCTGGGTCGATTCGCTCGGGAGAATACCCGACATAAAAATCTTCTCCTACCTTCCACTTCTTGTTCTGGTTTAACAGAGGTAGCAACACTTCTTCCGTCGTCCCAGGAAACGTGGTGCTTTCAAGCACAAACAATTGGCCCCGACGCATATAGGGAACAAGGTGTTGCACAGCTGATTGCAAATAACTTAAATCGGGATGGCGATGATCTCTGAGGGGCGTGGGCACACACAAGATAACCGCCTTCACCTTTTCAATCGTTTGATAATCGTCAGTCCCAAAAAATCGTCCAGAATCTATCAAGGTCTGGACCTGGTTGTCAGCCAAGTCCGAAAGATAACTTTTTCCCTGGCGAAGCTTGTCAATTTTATCTAGATCCTTATCTATGCCGTAAACGTAAAAGCCTTTGTTTACAAAAAGCATGGCCAGGGGTAAACCAACATAACCCAGGCCAATAACAGCTATACGGTCCAGATTGTTCTCATCTAAGCTGTTCATATGATTTCTCTCCCTATCAAGCATGGCCTTTTTACCATTAAACTTGTCATGAAAACTACTATATGTATATTGAGCTGTGCTTCGTTTTGATAGGGCTAATGATCCTTCATTGAAAAAATAGATTTTTTACCCTCTATTTTTTAACTAGATTAGGAAAATGCACATTCTTGGCAATTTGTATCCAAAGCCAAGGGATAAAGCCTTCACCTTTGTCCTCCAGGGCCGCATATACTACTGTACCGTAATAGGATAGCCACATATATTAGATGTAAGGGAGGGAAAGAGGATCAAGATTTTGTTGGTCACCTATTGGTATCTTCCCCATGTTGGTGGGGTCAATCATTATATCAACCTATTAAAAGAGGGACTCATCAAAGCGGGTCATCAAGTGGATATACTGGCCCATCATCCAGATATGGATAAAATTTACATGCTCACCACAGGCGAATATGTAAAAAAAGAGCACATTAAAGATGTGGTTTACCAAAAAGTGCTCAACTATTACAACCGCTACCAGCCCTATGTGGAACCGTGGATCAGATGGCGGGAGATAGAACGTTACACCTTTGAACTCATCTCCACATTGTTTAGGCTTGATCAATATGATTTAATTCACGCCCAAGACATTATTTCCACCCGTGCTTTGGCCAGGGTAAAACCGAAACATATTCCCCTAATCGCCTCTCTCCATGGTTTGGTGGCTCCCCAACATTTGTCAACAGGCGAGATTACATCAAAAAAATCGCTTCCATGGCGTTATGCCTGCCTTGAAGAGTACTACGGAGCCACATCAGCTGATATCACCATTGTGCCCTCCAACTACTTAAAACGCCAATATAAGCGGCTAGGAATCCCTGTCGATCACTTGCTGACCATCCCCTATGCCGTCAACATCGATCACTTTCTGAAACAATCCAAGGATACAAAAGAGGCTTACCTCCCCTTTAAGGGAGATAAGACAGCCATCTTATGCCCGGCGCCCCTTCTTCCCGAAAACGGACACCGCCATTTAATTGAAGCCCTAGCCATACTTAAACGGCGCGGTTATGATCAATTTGTCTGTTGGATCGTGGGTTCAGGGAAAATGGATCAGGAACTGATTGCCATGACTTACCGTTTTAACCTTGAAGAGAACATTCTGTTTTTGGGTGAACGCTCCAAGACGGCTCCTTTAATCATGGAAAGCGATATGATTGTGCTGCCCGCTACACGGGATAATAATCCGTATACCATCATGGAAGCTCACATTGCCGAAAAGCTGGTGGTGGCAACCCAAGCGGGGAGTACCCCTGAACTAATTGAAGATGGTGTCACAGGCCTACTGTTCCCTCCTAGAAACAGCCGCCAGCTGGCTAACACTCTGGAGGATGTCCTATTAAATGTTAAAAAAAGGAAGAAAATTGCCCACCAAGGCTATCAGCAGGGGATCAAAAAGTGGGATGCTCAACAACTACTAAACCGCTTGATGGACGTTTACCAGCAAACGCTCACACAACCTTCCCTTGAAAGGAGTTAGTGGAATGAAACCTAAAAAACCCATCCAATCACCAGCCAGTCGGAAAATGTATCGGCTCTTTCGCTATAAAGAATTTTCTTTTGACCCCGGGTTGTGGAAGATGATTCTGACTCTATTGCCTGATGGTTATTCCATTCCTGATCCCCAATTTACGAGCCAACTTAAACAGTATAACGAGGAACTGGCCCAAATTGACCCATAATCAGGGATATAAAACGAGCCATTAGAAACAAAAGACCCTGAAGAGTCTTTGTTAAGCTCTTCAGGGTCTTTACTTGGAATCATTTAAGTTTGTTATCTCTGATTTTGTTATTTCTGATATTGATCAATAAAGGCCTCAAAGCCAGCCTCTTTTAATCGTTTAACCTGTTGTTCGGCATTTTCCCTTTTGGTAAAAGAACCGGCAATAACACGGTAATACGTGGTTCCCCCACTGGGGGTAACAGGGGTTTTATTTACTGTGCTCGCCGGATTAGAGCCTGCCTTTTGGTCTAAATTAAAGATTCGGGCAATGGCAGAAGCATATCCTTCTGCCAAGCGTTGGAGAAAGGCGGACTCTTTAAGCCGCCTGGAATCTTCAGGATGATCAATAAATAAATTTTCCGTCAGCACAGCAGGCATTTTTGTTTGACGCAAAATCGCAAAGTTGGCCGTCTTCATTCCCCGATCACGTACATCTGGACCGATGTGTTTCATCACTTCCTGATGGAGAATCTGACGCCACTTGGCTGCTGTGGCCGGTTGGGAGCTGTGAATATAAGATTCAAATCCAGTTCCGCCCCCTGCATTGATATGAATGGAAAGCACCAGGTCCGCTCCCCAGCGATTGGCGGCTTCAGCACGCTCATCCAAAGAAATGTACGTATCATTCTGCCGACTTAAGCGCACTTCAAGACCTTCAAAGCGTTGATATAATAATCGGTATAAACGCAAGGCAATATCTAAAGTGATCACCTTTTCTTCCAGCCCATTGCCTACGGCTCCTGGATCCCGACCGCCATGCCCAGGGTCAATATACAGTTTGACCACACGTCCCCCTCCTTTTTAGAAGCATATATACATTTTATGTATATTTGGGGGACAAGTGTGTGTGATCACCCTTCTCCACTAGCCTAATCTGGAAAACCACGTGCCATCAATCAGATTAAAGACCCAGCTGGAAATTCTGGCAATTTGTCCTGTATATAACAAGACGCCCACCAGGATCATGATGGCGCCACCAATTTTCATGATACGTTCCGAATAGGTGACAATCCATTTTGCGGTACTGATATATAGGGATAACAGCAAAAATGGAACTGAAAAACCGATGATATAAAACAGGGTGTACCCCAGTCCTTGAGACGGATCATTGGCCGCCAAGATCAGAATGGCTGCAAAAATGGGACCTATACAGGGGGTCCAACCCGCTGCAAAGCCCATGCCCACCAAGATGGTACCCAAATAGCCAGCCGGTTTGCGGGCAAATTGAAATCTTCGCTCTTTCATTAACCAGTCCATTTTTAAAAAGCCGATCAAAAACAGACCGATAAGAACAATTAAAATGCCGCTCAGCCTTTGAATCAGCAGTCCGGTGTTCCCCCGCAACAAACCGCTAAGCCACTCGCCAACAAAACTGGCTCCCACACCCAAAGCTAAAAAGACGGAAGAAACCCCGATCAAGAAGAAGATGGAATGACCCATCACTTTGGCCTTTATTTGCGGTGATTGTTGATCTCTTAACTCATGAACAGACAGACCGGTGATATAGGAAAGGTAGACAGGAAAAAGAGGAAGTGTACACGGGGAAAAGAAAGATAGGACACCAGCCCATAAGGCGAGCCACACCGTGATGTTACTGGGGTCAACCACTTGGATCTCTCCTTATTCAATCACAATGGTGAGCCCGGCAGGAATCGAACCTGCATCAACGGCTTAGGAGGCCGCTGCTCTATCCATTAAGCTACGGGCTCACAGGGCTTGCCTTTATGATTATAGCATATTGCTCTTGGCTGTTCCAAAAAAGATTGTGACAATGGAGCGAATACTGCCCCCGTTTTAGTGAAGAAAGGAATCTAGTCCAATTTAGCGAATATGGTTAAAGTAGTGATGATCCGAAAGGAGAGTTCAATCGATGAGGTTGCTATACATCTTTCCACATCCGGATGACGAATCATTTGGTCCTGCCACCGTAATTCATCAACAACTGGAGGCGGGACATGAGGTTTATTTGTTAACATTGACCAAGGGTGGCGCCACCAAACAGCGACATAAGTTGGGTTTATCCATTGCTGAGATGGGTGAAATTCGTTATAAGGAAATGTTAGAGGTGAAACGCACCCTTGGATTAAGTGGAATGACGGTTTTGGACTTCCCCGATAGCGGTTTAAAGGAACTTGATCCTCGACAACTGGAAAAGGCGGTTGAAAACCACATTGACGCCGTGCGACCCGAGATCGTGGTCACATATGCTGTTCATGGCAACAGCGGGTTCCATGACCACTTGGTCACCCATGCCGTGGTTAAACGCACCTTTTTAGAGATGAAGGACCGGGGAGCCGATTACCTGAAACGTCTCGCTTTTTATACCATGCCCGATTCGGGACGTTCCCCTTGGATCGAAAACGGGTTTCGCGTCAAACATTCTGAACCTGGGCTGATCGACTGCATTATACCCTTACGGCCAGCCGATAAAGAGATGATGATCGCCTGTCTGGCCTGCTATAAAACGTATCAGGAAACCATCAAACAGTCGGGCGTGATAGACAAAGTGGGCGATCAGCTGTACTTTGAACTGTTTGGAGAAGAATTTGATCCAGTCTTATCTGATTTGACTGAGCAGCTCCCGACTTAGTACTTTGCCAGGATTAAGAATGCCATTGGGGTCAAACAAATTTTTTATGGACGCCATGATGGGCGCTGCTTGTTCATATTGTTGTTCCAGGTATTTCACTTTACCCAGACCAATGCCATGTTCGCCGGTACAGGTGCCCCCGTTTTCAATCGCAAATTTGACGATGGCTTCATTTACCGCTTTGGCTTTTTCCAGCTCTGATTGATTGTTAGGGTCAAAATTAAAGGAGACGTGGTAGTTGCCGTCGCCCACATGGCCAAAAATAGCAGCTTCAATCTTGTACTGCTCAATAAGTTCCCTTGCTTTTTTAAGGGATTCCGGTAAGAGTGAAATGGGTACACACACGTCTGTGGTCATATGTTTTGTTCCAGGATACAGCGCCATCACAGCCAAACCAGCCTCGTGACGGGCTTCCCACAATTTAGCTCTCTGTTCCGGATCCCGCTCTTCCGTCCACAGCTGAACATTGTTCTGTTCAGCCAGCTCTTTGGCAAACTGAACATCTTCTTCAATGCTATTTTGACGGCCACTAAACTCCAAAAATAATGTAGGTTGTTCTGGATAATCTGTTTCCTTAGAACGGTTTACCGCCCGAATGGTGAGGGCGTCCACCAATTCAACGCGACCGATCATCAATCCGGAATGAATCATGTCGACTGCCGCTTGTCCGGCTTCATCTACACTGTTAAATACGGCTCTAGCCGCCACAGTGGCTTCAGGAAGGCCGGCCAATTTAAGGGTCACTTCAGTAATAACGCCTAATGTGCCTTCCGAGCCTACAAACAGGTTGGTAAGCTGGTAACCGGCTGAAGATTTGACAGCCATACTGCCGGTGCGCACCACTCGTCCATCAGCGAGCACCACTTCCAATCCTAAAACCCGATCCTTCATAACGCCATAGCGGACGGCATTGGTTCCACTGGCGTTGGTCGCCGCCATTCCCCCGATGGTGGCGTCAGCCCCGGGATCAACGGGGAAAAACAAACCGTACTTCTTAAGCCGGCGGTTTAGTTCCTGACGTCTAAGGCCCGGTTGTACCCGAGCAACAAAATCTTCGGGGCGCAGTTCTATCACCTGATCCATCAGGGTCATATCTAGACTGATTCCACCCATCACGGGGATCACATGTCCCTCCAGGCTGCTCCCTGCCCCGAAAGGAACAACAGGAATTTTGTTTTCATTGGCAAAAGCAAGTATCCGGCTCACTTCTTCCGTGGACTTTGGAAAAACGACCACATCGGGCAGTCGGGGCGCATGATAGGTTAAATCCCGGCCATGTTGTTCCCGTAAAGAAGTACTGGTGCTTACCCGTTCATCATCCTGAAGCAATTGTTTCAGCTGTTGGGCCAGTTCCATCGACAACACTCCTTCCATAGTCCATTTGCCTTTAGGGTACCTCAAAAAATGGGGCAAATGAAGCCCCTTCTTTAAGCTTTATGATTTAGGCACAACCATAATCATATCATCTCATTTAAATTCATTTCGTTTAAATACTGGAGGACTTAGAATGGAAAACTGGATCATCTCGTTTATGGAGCAATATGGTTATATCGGCATCTTCCTGATCATGGCTTTGGAAACATTATTTCCCCCCATTCCATCAGAAATCGTTCTTCCCTTTAGCGGTTTTATGACCACCATCTCCGAATTATCCCTCTTTGGAGTCCTTATTGCTTCCACAGCTGGTGCTGTGGTGGGAGGGATCGGGTTTTATGGATTAGGTTTACTTTTTGATGTGGCTCGTTTGGAGAAGCTGCTCGATCGCTGGGGCCATATAATCAAAATAAAGAAGGAAGACTTACATAAAGCGGATGCTTGGTTTGACCGCTATGGGATCTGGACCGTCTTTTTTTGCCGAATGATCCCCATCGTCCGCAGCCTCATCTCCATTCCGGCTGGCATGTCCAACATGGATTTTAAATTGTTTATTATTTTTACCACAGCAGGCACCTTAATCTGGAACACAATTTTAGCCGGCTTGGGGGCAGGCTTAGGGGAGGCGTGGCCCATTATCAGCACCTACGTTGATCTTTACTCGAAATTCATTTATTTGGTCATCCTCATCTTGGTGATTCTGGGTATCATTTGGTATATACGAACACGTCGCAAAAGACATTTATAACCCAGACATTTTATCCATTTATTTTTTTGAAACCACTTGCATATAGGCGTTTAACACTTGACTGACTAACATTTTTGAACTCCATTTCTGGGAGGCAAATCGTTTTTCATTTTCCTGTAGCTTTTGATACAGCTCTTGATGTTTCATCAGCTGGGCGATCTTTTCTTTTAACGCCCGGCTGTTACCTTTTTCAAATAATAAACCCGTTTCACCGTCGGTAATCATTTCGGGGATGCCACCTGCCGTTGAGCCAATAACCGGTAATCCCACCAGCTGCGCTTCCATGATGGAAAAGGGAAGATTGTCCTGTAGGGAAGGTAGAATCATCATATCGGCTACCCGCATTAAGGAGGGAACATCAGAGCGGTCACCCAAAAACCGTACATACTTTTGTAAACCTAACCGGTTTACCATCTGTTCCAATCGCTCTCTCAAGAAACCGTCTCCTGCTAACCAACATTCAAAATCGCTTCTCTCTTCCAAAAGAAGTTTTAAAGCAGTCAAGAGTACACCATGCCCTTTGACGGGAACCAATCGGGCAGGACAGAGCAAGATCCACCGCCCATGTAAGTTCTCATCCTCAAGTTCATTACTTTGCCGGTATTTGGCCAAAAAAGGGTCCACATCCATGCCATACGGAATAATGGTTAAATGGTCATGAGGGACTTCAAAATTTTTAGTCAGCTCTTCATACAGCCATCTGGTCGGAACAATGGTTATATCAGACGAAACGGCACCATAATACTCCTCATCTGACACATAGATCCAGTGAGCGCTATCTTTACTGGGAATCTGATCGGCAATCACATGCTCGTTGGCCAGTAAGCCGTGAATGGTGGCCACCAAAGGGATCCCCTCTGGCTTCACCCTCCATAAAGCCCGTGTGGAAATTATGTCTTGGGTATGGATCAGGTCATACTGATCCAGGTCAAACAATACCGCCGTTAACTCCATGGTATACCGTTCAATATCCCTATAGCGCACCCATGGATCGACATGGGGCAGATAGCGCTGATAGAATTGATTGACCTTCTCATAGACAACGGCTTTAATCTTCATTTTATTGATTTTTTCGTTTTTATTGACAAGGTAATAATGGGTCATATCGGGGTGATGAGCCAATATATCAACTTCATGCCCCAATAACTCAAGCTCTTTCTTTAATAAATTGACGTACTCGTTAACCCCGCCCACATGGGGGAGATACCAGTAGGTGGCCAGCAATATTTTCACTGTTCGCCCTCGCTTCCATTTCAAATCGTCCAAAAGATGAACTAAAAAGGTTAACTCATTTTCAGCTACAATATTGTATACATGCGCGGCTCATTCAGGCACGACTACTGTCCTCCCCTTTTTTCCTTGATTCTATCTCTACCATATCCCCAATCATTATAAAAATAGGTGGATGAGGTTCCCCTTTTTACAAGACTCTCATATATAGAAATAGATAGAGAAGCATGACCAAAAAATGATCTACTCTATTATGAGAAACAGCATATTTAGTCTTATTTATTAATTTTTTTAAAGGAGTGAATAGGATGCCTGAATGTGGAATTGGTACAGCTCCCAATACCGGTCCTGGCACTGCGCCTGGAACAGGACCTGGAACCGCCCCTGGGGAAGGGCCTGGAACAGGAGAACCCGTTGAGT
The DNA here is from genome assembly GCA_937927935.1 of uncultured Bacillaceae bacterium. Classification (GTDB taxonomy): domain Bacteria; phylum Bacillota; class Bacilli; order Caldalkalibacillales; family Caldalkalibacillaceae; genus CALFAC01. The sequence continues at coordinate 23,876 of CALFAC010000163.1, read as the reverse complement.
TTTTGCAACCTCCACCTTGTACTCCGCCGGGAACCGGGTTTAACACAGGTCCTGGCACAGGTCCGTTTACAGGTCCGGGTACCGCCCCTGGAACCGGTCCAGGTACTGGCCCCTATGATCCCTATGATCCGTATCTGTAATAAATGATTTTTTGACTGAAAAGAGGTGAGGGATTTGGCGAATGAAGTTACCATCGTCATCCCTTTTTATAATGTGGAGCGCTATATTAAACAGGCCGTCGATAGCGTTCTAAAACAAACCTATCCCCACTGGCGCCTGATCATGGTCAATGACGGATCTACGGATCAAAGCGTATCTCACATCCAACCCTATTTATCCGATCCCCGTATCACCTTAATTCACAACACCACCAATATGGGACAATCTTACAGTCTTAACAGAGCATTGGCCCAGATCAAAACGCCCTACTTCGTTCAGTTAGACGGGGATGATTGGTTTTTTCCTTATACGTTAGAAGTGTTGATCAAAGAGATGGAAAAGCAGCCTTCACAGGTGGCCGCAATAGGCGGTAACGCCATGGTTTATGTGGAAGATGATGCCGGTAACCGTAAAATGACATATTTACGCCGCAGCCGTCCTATCAAGGATAAATACGAGTTTTTACTCTCCAATCTCTCTTTATGGCCTCGTTTTTACCGAACTGCTATCATTAAAACCATTGGAGGCTGGTCCACAGAAGGCCCGGACCAAGGACGCTGGCTGGAAGATAAACAAATTCTATATAAACTGCTCACCCATCAATATTCCCTCCACTGGATTGATCAAACGTTATACAATTACAGGCGACATCGCCTCAATCTCACCAATAATATCGAGGGATACAATCGATCTTTTGAGTGGTTAATTGAAGAAACCCTTAAAGCATGGGGCAATCAGTATCAGCCAGTGTATATTACCTATGGAATCGGATGGAAAAAGGTGGGCAAGCTTGTGCCCAATAACAATCAGAAACAAGTTGCCCAGCCACCTCAAAATCAACTTCATCAAAACCAACCTGCTTCAAATCCCGTTCAAAACCAAACCGTTGCTGCCAAGCCCCAACAAAGCCCATCTGTCCAAAAAGGGCCCTCCCCAGTCCAACCACAAACAGCAGCAAATCTCAAGGGTCCTATCCGAAATACAATCATAAAACACACGGCATCTAAAGGCGTCGGTACAGGACCCTATACAGGACCTGGAACAGCACCAGGGACCGGACCAGGAACCTAAGGGGGACCCTGGATGAGTTATACCATTGTGATCCCGGTATACAATAAGGAGGAAACGCTATATAAAGCGGTTAACAGTGCATTGAACCAAACGCTCCCTCCCGATGAAGTACTGGTTGTAGATGATGCTTCAACTGATCATTCCCTGCTTGCTCTGGAACCGTTTATGGATAATCCCCGTCTAAAACTGATCCAAATGCCCCAAAATAGTGGAACCGCCAAAGTGTTAAATAAAGCGTTAGAGCATATTAACACCCCCTACTTTCTGCAATTGGATGGCGATGATTGGCTTGAACCTGTTGCTGGAGAAAAATTGGTAACCGCTTTACAGAAAAATCAAGCTGCCGCTTTTGCTTATGGAAATCACATGCTTTGGGAATATAATGCCAACCTGGGACTTAAACCTGTCAAACAGCTGATCCAACCTCCTTTTAACAATAAATACGACTTTCTATTAAAATTGGGCTACATGTTAAATCCTAGATGTTACCGTACCGAATATGTTCGAAAGCTGGGAGGATTTGACACGGATGACCCCTGGGAAGGACGCTACTATGAAGATGCTAGAATGGTGATCCGTCTGGCTGAGTATTATGAATGGATTCATGTTCCTGAGATATTGCACAACGTATTGATTGACCGTAAAAAATCAGCCCAAAAAATACCCATGTATAACCGTCTGCGCAAAGAGTTTTATGAAAAAATGTTGAAAAAGTGGGGAAATGAGTATCTTCCAGTTTGGCATACCGCTTCTACTGGGCGGATTATTTTACAGGCCTTGATTCCCAATCCAAAAAGACATAATTCCTAATGATAAAGCCTCAAGACAGATGAGGATGTCTTGAGGCTCCCTTTTTCTTATGACAGCGAACATCAACCTTTTCTGAAAGGGTGAGCCCGAATGAGTCAAGTGACGGTCGTCATTCCGATCTATAATAAAGAAAAATATGTGCAGCAGGCGATTCAAAGCGTACTTAGGCAGACGTTTTCTCAGTGGAACTTGTTATTGATTGATGATGCTTCAACGGATGGTTCATTGGCCATCGCCAAGTCATATGAAGATGGAGAAAAAGTGAGATGCCTGCAGATCAATTCCAACGTCGGTCTGGCCCAGGTGCTTAATTACGCCCTCATCCATGTGCACACACCGTATTTTCTCCATCTTGATGCTGATGATTGGCTTGAGTCCCACGCTTTAGCCTCCCTTATTCCACCTTTACAGGCCAATCCAAAGGCTGCTTTAGCTTATGCCAATCACCTCGTTCACTGGGAAAACGAGGAAGGCCAAATCATCAAAACGGAAAAGATCATTTTGGAGCAGTATAAAGACCGTTACGATTTTTTGCTTAAACTAAATCATACCTTAACCCCTCGTCTCTACCGAACCGAATGTGTACGAGCCATAGGGGGATGGTTATGTCAATTTGAGGCGGACGGTTATGTAGAAGATGTCCAAATGCTCCTCCGTTTGGCTGGAAAGTATGAATGGATCTGGGTTAATGCCTTTTTGCATAACCGAAGAAAATATAAACAAAATGTTGACGCTTTTTTACAAACGCGTCCCAAACGCTACCAGTATCGCTATCACCTTTATAATCAGCTGTTGTTGGAATGGGGGGATCAATATAAAGCGGTTTGGAAACAAGTAGGTCCAGCCATCTATTTACAAGGACTGGAAAAAAATCCTAACCCCCAGCCCCTGGATGTGCACCACCACTGTCCATAACTTGTCCGGATGTCAAATAAAAATATGCAGGCAACATCTCCAGATGGTCACATCCTGGAGAGTTCCCTGCATTGATACATAAATTTATACCATTGTTTTGCCACTGTGTCAGGGTTAAACCGTCTGCTTTCCTTCACAGCCTCTTCCCGCAGTTTATTGTATAAATGTTGATCTTTATATAGCTTTTCTAATGCTTCGCTATAACGTTCTAAAGATTCTTCCGTCCAATCATAGGGATAGGTGACTTTGGGGGGTTGTCCCCATTTCATGTTTTCAAGCAGCACCTGGCTGCTGGCCACCTCTGGAATGGCTGCCACCTTGGCTGCAATGACCGGCACACCACACGCCATTGCCTCTAGGATATGAGATCCAAAGGTTTCCCATTTACTTCCACAAACCAGCACATGCCAGCGGCTGATGATCTGGGGCATCTTAACATGAGGAATGCCATAGAGCACCCGGAGGTTAGGCAATGGTTCAGGCAACCATTCATTTGTATATCTAGGTTTTCGGGCGTGCACCATTTCAAATTGAATATGGGGAAATTTTCGGGCCAGATAAGGAATCACTTCGACGCCCTTTGTCATGCGGCTGGGATGGTCATAACCCACCCAACCGACTGTAAAGTGACTATTTTTATTTCGGGGGTAGAACAGTTCGGTATCCACCATATTGTAGATGACACTCACCCGATCAGATGGAAGCGGCCACTTTTTTAATATGATCTGCTTGTGATATTGGGAAACAGCAACCGTTAAACGATGGTTACTGATCGGGCGCGAAAGATCAATATTGGGGCCTAAGCTCCAATCGTCACCCGATTGGATGTTGATTAAGGAGGAGTTAAAAAAATAGTGGTTCCACCAGCCCGGTTCATCCTGCCGAACCAATTTCACCCGTTCCGGCTCATACAGGGGCTTCTGACCCGGATAAGGAGCAAAGGCAATCTCCAAATCACGGGGAGCATAGCGGGTCAGCCATTTGGCCCGAAGATTGGCATCAACGGTTGGACCGCTGGCTCCCTCCCTCTGAAAATAATCCACCACAAATTTAAATCTAAACATGGGCCACCTCCAAACCCTTTATAAAAAACACGCATATACCCATTAGAAAGAAATCCCCACTAAAGTAATAAATCCCACTAATCTATCCGTACATTCCAGATGGAAACTTGATCTTTATAGACAACGGTATGGCCAGAAATCTTTTGATCGCCATCCACCGCCATGAGCGCATATCGTCCAGGGGGAACATTTTCAAAGGTAAAGTAGCCCTCTCGATCGGGCCGAGTCGATTGAAGGGTGATCCAGGAAATATCCATCAAATGTACGACTGTCTCCCTTCCCTCCTGATGAGAACTGCGCTCAATCTTTCCGACGATTTTTCCGGTGTATACATCCCCTGGAGGCAGCCGAGGAATCCGCTCCAGCAGTTCATGATCCAGATCAAAAGTGGCTCCCCTGATCCTGTACTTAGGAGGCTCTTCTCTCCAACTTTCCATACTTTGCTGATACACGTCCACTGTTTTTTCAATCATCAGGGATACATTCCAGCACCGTTCAGCATGGTGACGACTGTTGATGCTGATTTCATGTCTTAATTTTGGATCATGAATCAAGCTTTTGATAGCCTGATACAAAAAATGAGCATCGCCGGGAGGGCCCAGCAATCCCGTCTTACCATGAGCAATCATTTCAACCACCCCTCCCACAGCTGTGGAGATCACTGGAACTCCTGCCGCTTGAGCCTCCATCACCACAAATGGGAATGTGTCGTGCAAGGTGGGCAGCACCATCATATCGGCTTCAGCCAGTAAAGTGGGAATGTCATGCCTTCCCCCTAGAAAATGGATGCGATCGTCGATTTGTCTTTCCTGCGCCTCCTGGCGCAGGTGTTCTTCTAAAACACCATTGCCGGCTAACCAACATTCAAAAGGTTCATCCTCTTCTTTAAGGCGTTCCAAAGCTTGAAATAAAAAGGTATGCCCCTTGATGGGAACCATTCTGGCTGGAACTAGGATAATAGGCTTTTGTTTCTCTTTAAAATGGGGCACATGATTTTCCAGTTTTTGATTGTACGCTTCAATCTCTAAACCGTAAGGAATGACCGTACACTGCGTTTCTGGAACCCCCAGCTTTACAAAAGCATTTTTTAACCACCGGCTGGGAACAATCACTTTTTGGGGCCGAAGAACACTGAGATATTCCTCACTGGCTATATATTCCAGTTCCTGTTCACTTTTCGTCTCTCGCCCCTGGTTAACCTTCCACTCTTCCACCTTACAATTATGGAAGGAAGCAATGATAGGTTTATTCGATATAATGCGGGGACAAATAAGGGATGAAAAGATATCCTGGGTATGAACAAGATCATAATCGCTTAGATCAAAACGCATCAGGGCCTCTTCAAAAATGTACCGTTCCAACTCCCGCCAGCGAATCCATGGAGACAGATGCGGGTAATGCTCTTGATGAAGGTGACGCACTTTTTGTTCTATTTCTAAACGGATCTCTTCTTTGTCCACACTTTTTTGGCCCATTAAATAGATCTCATTTAAACCAGGTTTGTGGGCAAGCAAGTCAACCGTATGGCCTTGTTCCTCCAGTTTCTTTTTTAATAGTGTAATATACGTGCTACGACCGCCGATTCGAGGGTATGCCGAATAGGTCACCAATAAAATTTTCAAAGGTGATAAATTCTTTTTATTCCCTTTTATCCCGCTATTGGTCATCATTACTACACCTTTTTCCTTTGATCGGTACATACTCACATATGTTATGTGTATGAAAAAAAGTCCAGAAAGGAGATGATGAGAGCGACCATTTTGTTAAAAATAGTTGCTTTACTAAAAAAAGGAGATTATCGCCGCTTCCATGACCCCTTTTAGCATAGTAGAAATAGACTATTTCTCATATAGCAGGAAGTCCACCTGCTGCATATACTTGACATAACGAAGCCATATAAAAAGGAGAGACCGATGTGCACATCCTATTTGCAACGTATTGGTATCTCCCCCACGTCGGCGGCGTCAACACTTACATCAATGTTCTCCGTAAAGAACTCCTAAAAATAGGGCATCAGGTGGATGTGTTAGCCCATCACACTCCCAAAAATGACAAAATCTATATGCTTACAACCGGCCAGTACATCGATAAAGCCAAAATTAAAGATGTCGTCTATAAAGAAGTATACGCCTATTACGATCACTATCATCCTTATGTAGAAGATTGGATCCGCTGGAGAGAGATTGAGCGGTACACCTTTGAATTAGCGGCACCATTATTTGATCTTGACCAGTACGACATTATCCATACCCAAGATATCGTCTCCACTCGGGCCCTCTCCCGCGTCAAACCTAAGCACGTCCCCCTTGTGGCTACCATTCATGGCCTGTTGGCCACTGAGCATGTGCATGCAGGGGATATCCCATCCAAAAGAAGCCAACGTTGGGCCTACGTTCTTGCTGAAGAATACTACGGAGCCGTTTCAGCCGATCAAACGATTGTCCCCACCAACTGGTTAAAAAGACAACTCTCCCATAGAAGCATCGGCGTCCCACGCCAAGCCATGAAGACCATTCACTATGGAATGGATATCGACGGCTTTTTAGAACGGTTTCATTCCCAAGAATCCATCTCCTATCCTCAACGGGAAAAAGGTAAAACGGTGTTTATTTGCCCGGCCCGATTGGTGCCTGTTAAAGGTCATCGTTATCTTCTGGAAGCGTTGGCCTTGTTAAAAAGGGTTCGCCAAGATTTTACCTGTTGGATCGTGGGAGATGGAAAACTTTTCAATGAATTGCAAACTCTCGCTCAGCAGCTTAACCTTCAAGATGTGGTTCTTTTCCTTGGTAACCGGAACGATGTGCCCCAGTTGCTGGCCAAAAGTGACGTTTTGGTGCTTCCCTCAGTGCAAGACAACCATCCGTTCAGCATCATGGAAGCGCAAGTGGCGGGAAAACTGGTTGTGGCTTCAACGGCGGGAGGGATTCCGGAAATGGTGAGACACGGCGTCACCGGTTATCTCTTCCCCCCCAAAAACAGCCATGCTTTAGCCAAAACGCTGCATTATGTACTGAGCCATCCAAGGCAAAGCAAACAGGTGGCTCAACGTGGAATGATCTGGGGAAAAAGACATTGGTCCCCCAAAACGTTACTTCACAATACCATGAAAATTTATCGCCAGGCGCTGGCAAGTGTCGGAAGGAGGTAGAAGATGACGGCCCCAACTATAAAAACACGGCGCCCAGTCACCTCAACGCGAAATCGGAGAAGGGCTCACATCAAGCGCTTAATTGCCGTTCAACATTTATTAAAAAGCCAAGGTGTTCATCTTTCTCTGTCCACTTTGCGAAAAATACCCAAACGAAGAGTGATCCGTTACATTCAACACCATTTTACGCCTGAACAGGTTGCTACTTATCTGTCTCCCCACCTCGTTTATCGGATGAAGTCGACTGCTGGCCCAGCGCCAACTTCATCTACATCTGATGCCAACACAGCTGATCAAGCTGGAAAGAAGAAAAATTATCTTTCTACGGTTGCCGTTAAAGATATCAACGAACCTATCTACCCCACCCATGAGATCACCACCGTCTTTGGAGAACAGATTAACCGGAATCTGTTTGGTTTTGAAGATGACTATTCCTTTGATCCCGGTTTATGGGATATCTTGCCCCAGAACCTGCCGGCAAACTACACCATCCCTGATAAAAAATTTATAGCCGTCTTACAAAAAGCAGAAATGAAATACGGTTCCTATTATGGTTACAATCCACCGATACCGGTGAATCAAACATGACCTACATTCCCTTCTTTTTAAAAGAGATTGTTTACGGTGAACAACACATTGATCTGTTTGGTAGCCAAATTGTGGTGGGAGATGTGGATGGAGACGGACTCAATGAAATTATAATTTCCGCTCCAACCAGTTTAAACATTCAAAACCCTGACGGCGTCAATCCCAGGGTTTTATATAATTCAGGACGTGTTTATGTATACAACAACAACATGGAATACCAATACCATTTATGTGGAAGCGATGAACATATCCATTTTGGCCATTGCCTAGCCTTGGGTGATGTCAATGGAGATGGCCTTTTGGAAATCATCATTTCCGCCCCTTTTGAAGGGAATGAAAATGGCGTTCAATGCGGAGCGGTCCATATCTATTCAGGCCTAACAAAACAAAAACTTTATTCCCTGTATGGAAAAAGCCCCTTTCAACGTATGGGATCCACCCTCACGGTGACGGACATCAACAAAGATGGTTACGATGATATCATCGTCTCTTCGGCCCTGCTGGATCAAGATGGGTTCCGCGGAACCGGTAGGGTGGATATTTTTTCCGGAAAAGATAAACAGCCTCTTTATTCATTGACGACAACTGACCGGGAACAACTGGGTTATGCCCTTGCCGCAGCTGATTTAAACCAAGATGGTGTTGTAGAACTTGCAATAGGAGCACCGGAAGCATCAACGGAAAAAGAAAAATGTGGCAAAGTATACTTATTTTCTGGCGATGATGGCCATCTGTTAAACGTATTGGAAGGACAAAAGGGCGAGCGGATGGGCACGTCTTTAGCGGTGGGAGATATCAATGGTGATCACCACCTGGAACTGGTGATAGGCAGCTGTTTTTCCAGTTCTAAAGGATTGGTTAAAAACGGTCGCATTGGTGTCTATTCACCTCAAGCAGATCGTTTATTGTATCACATCGATGGCAGTGCTCATCATGAACAATTAGGCAGACAAGTGGTTCTTTACGACCTTGAGGGGGATGGGGCACAGGAGCTGTTGATCAGTTCCAGGGCCGGTACCGTCACCATTCTTGAAGGAAAAACGAAACAAATTATTAAAAAAATATATGGCGAAGCTCACACCCTATTTGGCGCTCACCTAGCCATTGGAAACATTGCGGCCGAAGATCAAACAGAATTACTGGTGGGAGCCTTAACCTGTCTACATCACCAGCTGTTGAGAGGAGCCGTCTATCGTTTCACGGCTCAAAATAAAAAATAAAAAATCCGGTCCCTAAGCAGGGGCCGGATTTTTTTAGAGTCCATGCGGATCCTTCTCCTTAATTGGTATCTTATCCTTGTGTGGTGCCAGGGCCTTCACCCGGAGAAGTACCTGGTCCCGTTCCAGGACCGGTCCCCGGGCCGGTTCCGGGTGCAGTCCCTAAGCCTGTATTGGGACCAGTTCCAGGCCCAGTGTTTACCTCAAGACGATCAACCGTATCATTTTCTTTTAATTGTCTCTTTCTTGAGTGGACTCTTGTTCTAGAATGGATCATTTTTCTCCTGCGACGTATATCAGTACTTCTTCTAAGAAGATTTTGTCTCCTAGAACGTCTTCTCCTCACGCTGCCCATGGCCATCGCTCCTTTAAGGCATAGATGTTAATCTACCATATTTTATGTCTGACAGGCATAAACGAAACGGGAACAAACACACAAACTTTATCTCCGTCACTTGAGAAAGAGATGATTTAAACGCATTAGGTCTGGAAAAACATAGTTTTTAGGCAGTTTCTGTTGTATCTGAGAAATAAGTATGGCCTGCTCTTCAAGTATGATGTGATCCCTAGGCATTAATGGATCCTCGTGTTTGACCCACTCTCTTAACGTGATATATGGAATCGTATCGCTTAAGTGATTAAGGCGATCAATCATCTCCGGATCAGGTAGGAGATAATATGGTGGCACCCTATACTTTAACTTCCCCCACTGTAACCCATCGTGCTTATGCCCAAACGGTTGTAAATCTTTTTTCACCACAATCCCTCTTCCGCTTTATAATTCCCCCTAAGGCTATATAACTTAAAAGGACACGTTCGCTGTTAAATCATTGAATCTTCTCTGTTATCTTATTGTCTTTGTTCACTGTTTGTTTAGACGATCATAGCCGGTATTAATATTTAGGCCACAATTGGTAAGGCTATATAGAGTACATACACCGATTACATCAGCAGAACATAAAATAAGCCAAGGGGAGCTATCCCTTGGCGTAACGATATCTTTATAAAGGCCAGTTAAAAACAAGTCCCATAATCACACAGGCTAAAAAGAGTAGATAAAAGCTACCAGAGAAAATGAGAACCTTGGCTTTCAGCTGTGCTCTTTTTTTCACGTAAACGTAAACGATAGAAACTGAGATGAGAGCTAAAATGACACTGAGTAAAGCTGAAGGTGATAGCTCCCAAGGGGTGAAAGCAATCCCTAAAGCGGGAATCATAGAACTTTGAAACACCATGGCGCCGGTAATATTGCCCATGGCCAACGTATCTTTACCATCCCGGACCCAAAAAATACTGTTAAATTTCTCAGGCAGCTCAGTGGCCACCGGAGCAATAATGAGGGATAAAAGTAACGGAGAGACATTAAAGACCATAGCCACATCCGTTAATGCATTGACAAATAAGCGTGCCCCTAGCACAATGCCGATCAAGGCTATCAACACTTGGGTAATGACGATCGCTGTCCGGGGATCATCTGCTTTTTTGGCAAAAATGAGGGGATCAAGCTCTGACTCATCCAGTGTTTTGCCACTTTTTACCGTTTGATAAACATAAACGGTATAAAGAACCACCAACAGGATTGCCACTATGTAACGAACCCACTGCAAGTTGACAAAAGACATGGAGATGGCCAGGGCATAGACGATCAGGAAAAAACGGATATCCCGTTCAAACACCGCTGAATCTACGGTGAGACTGCTTCCCTGGGCTCTTTTTTTAAAGAGCAGGGCAGAAATCCCTACCACAAAAAATGCCAAAGTGCCTAACATAAAAGGAGCACCCAAAATGGCACCTATGCCCACATGGGAAGCGGCTTCCCCATGGCCGCTGATAATCGCAATCACCGGAATCATCGACTCTGGTAAGGCAGTTCCTACAGCCGCTAAAATAGAACCCACTGTTCCTTCCGAAAGCTTCAACTTTTTGCCCAACCATTCAATGCCATTGGTAAACAACCCAGCCCCTGCTAGAATGACCACCAAACTGATAACCAAAATGATCAATGATAGCAATATCGACAACCGTGCTCCTCCCCCAACAAAAGATGATAAAAACTAAAAAGACCCCCATCCCTCTTGCCAGAGATGAAGGTCTTGCAAAACTCAAACTGGTTGAGTCCAGCATGCCGAACAGCTTAATGCTGATGGATTGACGACATGCTGCCCGCTAAAGCGGTTTGCTACTCCCCTTGATCACTATCCAATTTTTTCGTTGACTTTATTCTAACGGATGCTTCAATTTTTGGCAACACTTTTTTATTAGATTGCCATGAATAACTCCTGATCCCCATCATAGATATAGACTAGAAGGGGACAGGACAATGATCGAATTGCTTGTGATATTACTGTTAGTGTTAATCTTGCCATTTACTGTAAAAGTAATTGAAAGGAACTTGGAAATTTTTATCCTGGTCATGGGATTTTTGACGGCACAGATCAGTAATGTTTTCAATCGGGACCTCCTTATCCAGGCCCTTCAAGATCCCATCTTAATCACTCTGGCCGTTTTTATGGCTGGCCTTATGTTTAAGTGGTTTCAAAACCATTTAAAGCGAAGTATTAAATGGCTGACAAGCTTCATTCCCCATTCTCTATTCTTGGCTTTAGTCGTGGTGGTACTGGGTCTTATTTCCAGCATCATCACGGCCATCATTGCCACTTTGGTGCTTGTCTCCATTGTTACCCTTGTCCAGCTTGATCGCCAAAGTGAAGTCCGATTTGTGGTTTTGGCCTGCTTTGCCATTGGGTTGGGTGCGGCCCTCACCCCCGTTGGGGAGCCGTTATCCACCATTGCCATTAGCAAGCTGAACCAAGATTTTTTCTATCTGATCCGTTTAATTGGACGGGATATCTTTGCAGCCCTGGCCATACTCGGCTGGTTAACCATTGTGCTTGTTCGCCCCGTCCCCCTTGACCAGCACCGTTCTACTCCCCATTCAGAAACTTACGGTCAAATCATATTACGGACGGTTAAAGTGTACCTGTTTATCATGGGTCTAACTTTTTTTGGACACGGCTTTCAACCCTTTATTGACCGCTATCTGATCAACCTTCATCCACTTCTTCTCTATTGGATCAATATGATCTCTGCTGTCTTGGATAACGCCACATTAACCGCCGCCGAAATTAGTCCCGCCATGCATGAAGCAAGCATCCGCGCTCTTCTGCTAGGTCTTTTAATCAGCGGCGGTATGCTGATTCCCGGAAATATCCCCAATATAATTGCAGCAGGTCAGTTAAACATCACCAGTCGCGAGTGGGCCCGTTTTGGCCTGCCGTTAGGTTTGGCCTTTATGCTTCTATTTTTTATCATCCTTGTCTATATCCGCTGATCAGCTTTTGGTCCAGCCTCTTTTAACCCATATTATTTTAACCCATATTTAATGTTTTTTGCGCAATCACACCCCTCTCTTCCCACCCCGTAAAAGTCCAAAAATGGGCTTAGACGGGGATTTTTTATTGACTCGATCCTAATAAACTTCTTAAAAATTTGGATTGACGCTAGAGGACTAAGGGGTGTATACTACATTACAACAGTAATGCACTATATCGGAATAGCGGTTAGAAAGGGGGAACCACTCTTTGACCATTGACCCCGATGGAACAAAACCCATTTACATTCAGATTGCAGAATGGCTTGAAACTGAAATATTAGCCGGACATATTCAGGCCGACGAAAAAGTCTACTCCCAGTACCAACTGGCCGACATGTTTAATATTAACCCCGCTACAGCGGCCAAAGGGTTAAAGCTCTTAGCTGAACAAAACATTTTATACAAGAAACGAGGGTTAGGTATGTTTGTCTCCGGTCAAGCCTATGACATTATTCGCCAGCGACGCAAAAATGAAACCCTTCTGGACTTAGCCAGATCCCTTTTAACGGAAGCGACCCGCTTGGGACTTCATGAACAGGAGTTGATTGATCTGATTAAATCCTTATATCGACAGCAGCAAAATGAACAGAAAGGAGGAGAGCCACATGACCGTCGTGGAGGCCACGGGGGTGAGTAAACAATATGGTCCGTTAACCGCCATCGATCAGCTTTCTCTACACATTGATGAGCATAAACTGATCGGTCTGGTGGGGCGCAATGGAGCGGGTAAAAGCACCCTGCTCAAACTGATAGCCGGCTTTATCAAACCCTCTGCAGGGACCATCAAGGTTTTTGGTGCCACTCCCTTTAACAATTTAATGGTTTCCGCCCAAACTATTTTAATTTATGATCGGCTCCCATTCGTTCCCTCTCTCACCATCGAGGAATGTTTAGAGATTATGGGACAGTTTTACGCCAACTGGGACCATGAGCTGGCCCGGAAACTGTGTCATTATTTTGAACTCAACTTCAAGGCTGATCCTGCCCGTCTATCCAAAGGGCAACAAAACACTTTCTACACCATCTTAGGGATAGCGACCCGGTCTCCCCTCACCTTATTGGATGAACCGACGCTAGGCATGGATAAAGCGGTCCGAACCGATATTTACCGGCTAATTCTTAAAGATTATCTCCATCATCCACGCACCCTGATCATTTCCAGCCACTTAATTGGTGAAATGGCCGATCTATTGGAAGAGATTATCTTGATTGACCGAGGAAAGCTACTGGTTCATCAACCGGTGGATGAACTCAGTCAAGCGGTGATTCGCTTACAGGGAAGTCAGGCGATATTGGATCCCCTTCTTAATCGTTTTGAAGTGTTTGAGCAGCACGAACTGGGTAAGGGAACGGTTTCACTGGTGATTAAAAACGAGCTATCCCAGTCCATGATCAACCATTTAAAAAGCAAGCAGGTAAAAATCAGCCCACTTGCTTTGGACGAAGTTTGCGTCTACCTGACCAAGAACAGTCGAGGGGGCATCGACGATGTCTTTAAGGACAATTGGCCTGTCCAGTAACATAAAAGCATTGTATCGTTACAAGCTATTCGCCTATAGCCGGTCACTAACATCCTTGGTGATTGTTCAGATCGTGGCCCTGATTCTCTCACTGAATGGCACCAACCATCACGGCAGCTTTTTCGGCAATGTTTCGATCAGCATTTATTCATACACCGCCAACATGGTGCTGGCCTTTACCATGCTGTGGATGTTTAGCACCGCTATTTCCCTGACGACCAAAGCATTTCGGGAGGCCGATCTCACATTGGTGGCCAACCGATTCACCAGTCACCTTTCCAATTTCCTGTTTCTAATGACCACTAGTATTCTCGCCGGCGTCAGCGCCATGTTAAGCGGCTTTCTACTTAAATTGATCGCTGTCTACATTTTCAAAATGAGCGTCATCTCATCAGCTCAGTTACCCTTCTCTCACCTTTTGCTGGGGTTGGCGGCTGCCAGTTTATACATGATGTTGGTCAGTTCAGCCGGCTTTTTAACCGGGATGCTGGCCCAATGGCACAAAAGTTTTATGTTTATCATCCCCGCTGCCGTTATCGCTCTGTTGTTTATCGAATGGAACTGGGTGGAAGAAGACGAATTTTCCAGCTCAGCGGGGAGCATGCCCGCATTAATTGCCCTGTTTCGCTGGTTTGGCACCGAAAACTCCTTTCCCATTTTTACCTTAAAAGTACTTTTTGCCGTCTTAATCTGTTACGGGTTATCCTACCTGCTGGCTTCCCGACTGGAGGTGAAGTGATGAGCATCTTAAACCTTTCCCTTTTGCTGATCCTACCCATCATAATTTTGGCCATCATTCTTTTGACATCATCTTGGCTGTGGAACACGGCTAGCCGTCCATTCCGTCTCAGGTCAAAAACACTATTTAAAGGGCTAGCCATCAGCTATGGACTGCTCTTAATTTTGGCCACGGTTGTGTTCTACCTCTTCCCACCTGAATCAGGAACAGCCAAAAAATCATATGCTGTCCATGAAGCTGACCAGGAACTCTCCCAGTTCTATGCTGCCTTGGACAACAAAGACTTAAGCCAGCTTAACCCGGACTACATTAGAAAAAGCTGGACCTTCGAAACACGTCCAGCCTCTTCCAAAATCAAACTTCAACTGCAACAAGTGGATAGCTCCATCATCATTGTCCCAACGGAAAAAGATGATCAAATAACGGTCGACTATTATTGCTCTCCATTTTATATGTCGGGGTTTGAACTGACAGATTATTTGCCAATGCCACAGGTGCACCTCTCCGGGGATCTCCTTAGCATTGCGCTACCCCATGTTGAACTGGAAATGGCCCATTTAAATGATGAGTTTACCATCAGTCAGTTTACTGAAAAGAACGAGCCCCACAGCAACATTTTTTACCATGGTACTATGGCCCTTATCATCCATGTGCCCGATACCATAACGCTGGAAACAGATCATGAACCGACCTATTGGTTTGATTAAACCTATCAATCGGTTTGAGATTTATACCTTTTTTTAATTGCGTTCCGCTTCAACTGAATAGGTGGAGCCATCGGTCACAACGCGAATGGTGCCATGTTGATCGGTACCATAGACGGGAATGTTCAAATCGGCCAACCGCTGGAGCACTTCCTGATGGGGATGACCATATTCATTGTCTTTACCCGCCGAGTAAATGGCCACTTCAGGGCTGACCGCCTCCACAAACTCTGGCGTACTGGAGGTGCTTGAACCATGATGCCCCATGTGCAAAATATGGGCATTCAGGACATGGCCCCGTTCAAGCATCTCTTTTTCTGCTTCTTTCTCCGCATCTCCCGTAAACAGAAAGACGATCTGACCATAGACAGCTCGAATAACAATCGATCCGTTGTTTAGATCTTCTGGTAGCTCCTCAGGATGAATCACCTCCAGGCGGAGGGAACCGATTTGAAAGGTCTCCCCTGCCCGAGGTTCGTAATAAGAAGCCTCCGAATCCAGAATGGCATCAACCACCCGCTCAAAGGTTTTAGAGGTATGGGTGGCGCCACTCATCCAAACTTCGTCCACGGGAAACTGGGCTATTACCTCATCCATCTGTCCAATATGATCGGCATGAGGGTGTGTACCCACCAATAAATCGAGCCGGTCCACACCGGCCGCCTGCAGATAGGGAACCACATCAGTCCGGTCATGCCGGCCGGCATCTATAAGTACCGTAAAATCGGGGCCTTCCAAAAGGGTGGCGTCCCCTTGATCCACATCAATAAAATGGACGGTTAGCTCCCCAGACGGTGAAAGGGACGTTTCCGCCTCAAGCAGTTGACATCCTGTGCTCATAAAGATGCCAACCAATAGCAAAGCCAAAAACGCGACCTGTCTACTCATGGCTCTCCTCGTTGCTCTATTCATGGCTGCTCTCCTTTCTTTCCTGCCCACACTCCATTCTACTACAACATCAGGAAATAAAATGAAAAAAATCCTCTCGGTGCACAGTCATGCACCGAGAGGATACTATAGAAGAGATTGTTTTATGATTTTCCCGCTTAAGAGTCGGAATACTTTTCGGCAATCTCTCTTGCCTTTTCAAACAGTTCTGTCCCCGGCAATCCTTGGGAATCCAAATCAGAGGCCACATTTTGGGCAATTTCCTCCAGGATGGCCAATACTTTCTCGTTTTCTTCTGGGGACAGGGTGATCACTTCGTTACCCAATTCTTTGGTGTAATCTAACCCCGCTTCAATTTCCCGCTCTAAAGCCGCCGTCAACTGCTCTTCAAACCAATTCGCATTATCCATGATCACCTGCTGTACGTCTTCTGGGAGACTTTCATACACTTCTTTATTCATCACTTTGGAGTAGATCCAAGGGGATATATATGGCAGTTCAGTACTATATTTCACAACCTCGGCAAACCGGAAGCTTTTCAGCGGGTCTGCCCCAGTGATAACGCCATCAATGGTCCCTTTTTCCAATGCGCCATAAGTTTCAGAAATGGGCAGTTTAATGGGGTTAGCCCCTAAAGCTTTAACCAATTCTGTAGAAGCATCATCTGCCACTTTCAGGTTAAGTCCTTTAAAATCTTCGATGCTGCGAATCGGCTTATCCACCGTATGAATCCAAGTTGTCCCTGCACTAAACCGGGTTAAGGGAACCACCTCATTGTATTGTTCCTGCATGGCAGGGGTACTCTCCCATAGTTCATGGGTAAAATCAAGCAAATCTTTTAAGCTGGTAATCCCGTAGTTAAAGAAGGCAATGGAATAATCAAGACTAAAACGCTCCCGTTCAGATCCAACCGGTCCCTGCACAATATCGGCACTGCCCCTTAACAATTCTTGATACCATTCAGTCGGTTCAATCAGTGTTCCATCGTAATATTGATCGACTTTGACCAATCCATCGGTCTGTTCTTCGATGCGTTGAAACATCTCTTTATCTATCTCGGTCTGGTAGTGAGAGGAAGAGATATAGGTGGCATAGGTTAGTTCAATGGGCTCGGCCGGTGCCGCGTTTCCTTCCTGATTGCCTCCAGTTTCTTCACCGTTTGAACCCCCTGCAGTATCACTGCTACCGCATCCGCTCATTAAGAGAATGGCGCCCACTAGCGTCAATACAGTGACCAAGAGCCAGCGCCTTTTTGTTGGAAACATAAACCATACCCCTTTCATCTTTCATTTTTGTATTAATCTTTTTATGTGGGAACCTTCTACCTTCTCATCAAAAGCTCAGGCAGAAAGGTGACCACCTCAGGCCAGAGCAGAATCAAGATAATGACAACCACCTGGGCTGAAACAAAAGGAAACACCCTTTTAAAAATGGTCTCCAAGGGCAAATCTCTAACCAAACCAGAGGTTGCATAGACATTCATGCCAACGGGAGGTGTAATCACCGCCATCTCCATCACCATCACAATAAAGACGCCAAACCAAACGGGACTGTAGCCCAATGCCTGGATCACCGGAAACATAAAAGGAACGGTTAACAGCATCATGGCTAATGAATCCATAAACATGCCCAGGATTAAATACATCAGCGATACAAAGATCATGATGATGATGGGGGCCATATTTAACTCACCCACAAAAGCCACGATCGTTTGCGGGATTTTGGTCACGGAAACAAAATAATTAAAGATAAAAGCACCAATCATGATTAAAACTACCATGCCACTGCTGGCAGCGGTTGCCGTTAAAGCCTGCATAAAGCCTGTCCAGGTCAGCTTTTTGCGTACCAAGGCGATGAGGATGGCTCCGCTCGCCCCAATGGCACCTGCTTCAGTGGGCGTAAACCAGCCTAGCGTTAAACCACCAATCGTTAAGATGATAAGCAACAATATTTCCCACGTGTTGGCAATGGCCTCCAGTTTCACTCGAATCGAATATTGTTCTCCGCCAGGTGCCATATCCGGCTTAAGCCAGGTCCAGATTAAAATGGTGATGCCATAGACCAGGACCAGTAACAGCCCGGGGACAATGCCTGCTATAAAAAGAGCGCGGATGGATTGCTCTGTCATCAAAGCATAAAGAATCAGGATGGCACTGGGCGGGATTAAAACCCCTAATCCTCCCGCAGCTGCCACCGTCGCCCCAGCAAACCCTCGATCATAGCGTCGTTTAAACATCTCCGGTATGGCAATGGCCCCAATGGTGACGACTGTAGCGATGGTGGACGCGCTGATGGAGGCAAAAACGGCAGCGGCTAAAACAGTGGCCAGGGCTAGTCCACCCCGACGATGTCCCAGCCATTTTTCACACAAATCGTACAGCTTTCCACCCAACCCGGAAACTCGTAAAATCTGGGCCATCAAAATGAAGGCGGGCACCACCGCAAAGTTGTAGTCGATCATGGTGACAAAGGGAGTTAATGCAATTTTGCCTACGGCCGATTTCCAGGAGACAAGATAGGCAAACCCGGCAAATCCCACCATGGCCATCGATATGCCAACCGGGACGCCCACAATCAAAAGTAAAAGAAAAAGAATGATGCCAAGCACACCTACAACGATGGGATCCAGAATGCTCACCCCCGTTAATATAGCTAGCGATGAGTTAATTCAGCTCGTTTTGTTCAGCATTTTGCTTGCCAAAAATGAGGGTAATTCCTAGAAAGATCAGTCCTATCACCACCACTAACCGAAAGGGAAGCTCCGGGATACGCAGCTCCTCCGTTTTTTGATTCCATACATCTAGCGCCACACTCGCCCCTGCATAGGCAAACAATACGCAAAAGACTAAAATAACCAAACGGATGATAGCATCAAATATTTTACGCACAGGGGAGGAAAGACGCCTCAACACCATATCCATGACGATGTGATGTCCTTTGTAGGCAGCGTAAACCATGCCAAAACCATAAAATACTGCACCCACCATACCGACCAGTTCATAAAAGCCTGGGATCGGCCAGTTGAGCAGTTTACGAGTGATTACATTGACGGTGACCAGGATTACCATCACCAAAATGGCCAGTCCACTTAATTTTCCAAAACCCTCTCCCACTCGAACCAAAAAGGAGACTTGCCGAGTAGAGGAGATGTCCCCTTTCATTGGAGCTCACCACCTTTTTATTCAAGTTTTTTGGAGCGACGCTAGCAGCGCAAATCCTACACAACAACGATGCATTGACTATTGTCAGCCAAAAAATTACAAATTATAGAGCGTTGGTACAACTTAAAATAATATTGTATAACTAACTATACTTAGAAAACTTAGAAACGTTTCCATTTTCATTGAAATGCTCAGGTCGAAAACAGGTTGAAACTGCATCTTTATTCCCTGTTTCTCTATCTTTTTTTGATTTACATTATAATTCTATTTTACCATTATACGCTATCCTCATAAAGATGGAAAATTATTTTTCTTTTGCTACACTTTTACTAACCTCTATTTTCTTTACAACTTGAACTTAAATAATAATCAGGCATCAAACGCTCTATCCCGCTTACTTTCTTTCTTAAGTTAGGCTAAACTATAATCAAAAACGTTTTAATGATGGCTATAATTTTGTACGGAGGCTGAGTCACTGTGTCTCGTCACAAGAAGCAAATCAGTATTAGAGATGTAGCCAAACATGCTGGAGTCGGTCTAGGTACCGTGTCGCGAGCCATTAACAACAAAGGAAGCATCTCGCCTAAGACCAAAGCAAAAGTGCTTAAAAGTATAAGAGAACTGGGTTACACGCCCAACTTAGTCGCCCAAAGCATGCGCTCCCATAAATACAAGAACATTGCTTTTTTCGTCGATTTAAAGAATCCCACCTTCTCACGCATTGCCATTGGCATATGTAAACGGCTTGAACATGAAGGGTACACGTTAAGTTTATCCCATATCGGTAAAGAAAACATTGTCCCCTCAATGGAATCTTTTTTAAGCGGCAGGCGGTTTGATGGGATTATCCTTGCCCCCCATCGCGACGATGACGAAACGTTGAATCGCTATTTAAACAGCCTGGAGATGCCCATCGTCACCCTGGAACATGAGATTGCCGGCTTCTCCAGCGGCGTAGAGATTGACTATTACAGCTCAATAAAAGAAGCAATGGCCTATCTATTTTCAATTGGGCACAAAAAAATCGCCCTCATGGTTGGAGCTCCACAAGTGCGCTCTAACAAATCAATTATTAATGCATTTATGGATGCGTACGCTGAACATGAGTTACCGCTCAATTCAGAACTGATCATGAAGGGCAACATAGATGATACCTACCATCAGCAAACTTTCAATCACGTTATCCACATGATCCGCCACCAGGAGATCACGGCCGTATTATGTATGCATAATCAGATTCTGCAGTTACTCCTTGAGGCGATGAAAGCTGATCAGCTTTGGTTTCCAGATGATGTCTCCTTAATTGCCATGGAAGATTATGAACTGACCCAACTGCTTAATCCTTCCGTAACAGTCATTAAGCGTTCTTTAACGGAAATTGGGGAGAAGGTGGCTGACATTTTAATTACAGCCATCAATCAACCCGAGTTGGATCCCCTTCCCCCCCATGTGATTCCGACCCAATTTATTATTCGCGATTCGTGTCGGCCCATATAGCCTTCTATAAGGGCCGACACGCCTTTTTAAATGCCCCAGTTAGATCGGCGTCACCTTCAGGGGTAAAGAGAGCACACCCCACTCCGCCCATTTGGTCATTTTAATTTCTCCATTAACTGAAATGGTTTTCGTTCTTTTTAAGAGCTCCCTCAGGGTATCCCCAATCATCATTCTGGCTAATGGAGCCCCTGGACACTGATGAGGCCCCCGACCAAAGGCAATATGTTTATCAATATTGGGTCGATTTAAAATAAATTGGTCCGGATCGGAAAAGACCGATTCATCCCGGTTGGCAGACATATAAACCAAAGCAATAGGTTCATCTTT
Source organism: uncultured Bacillaceae bacterium (assembly GCA_937927935.1). GTDB lineage: Bacteria > Bacillota > Bacilli > Caldalkalibacillales > Caldalkalibacillaceae > CALFAC01. The sequence continues at coordinate 2,695 of CALFAC010000163.1, read as the reverse complement.
TTTGATGAGCCTTCCGCCAATAACCACATCCCGTTTAGGCGTTCGGGCCATGCCCCGATAGGGGGTTAATAATCTTAAATATTCCTCAGTAGCGGCAGGAATTAAGGACAGATCTTGCCTCAGCTGGTTCTGTATCTCCTCATGTTGAGCCAAATGCGCCACCATGCTCGCTAAAAACACGCTGGGTGCTACCATGCCGGTCAACAAGAGCTGACGAACGCATCCCAATACTAAATCCTCTTCAATCAACTCTCCCTTATCTTGAGCCTCCAACAAGGCTGTGGTGATATCTTCATCAGGATCCATGGGATTTTGTCTTCGCTCATCGATGATGCTTTGGGCAATGCCATATAGCTCACGGCTATATTTTTTAACCACTTCATCATTCATTTCCTGAATAGCCTTCACATAGACGGCACTAATTTCCCGGATGGTTAAAGATAACTCTTTAGGAACATTAAAAAATTCCGCAAATATATAAGCCGGATATTTGTGGGCATATTCTGTAGAAAAATTAAACTCCCTCTTTTCCACCAGCGGTTCCAACAGTTCAATGGCATACTTTTCAACCACTGGCGCCAATTTTTCCATTTTTTCGTTTGTAAAAAAACGATTAATGATGCGACGATATGGCGTATGTTCAGGAGGATCCAAATGAAGGGGAGGGCGTCTTCCCGTAAAGGCAAACTTGGGCACCGTATTTTGAACCGATGTGGTAAAGGTATTAAAATCTTTTAGAATATTGACAATATCATCATATTTAAAAACGGCCCAAAACCCTTTGTAAGCATGACTGTGAGCTACGGGGCACTTAGCCCGAAGCTCTTTATATTCTGCATGGGCGCTGGTAAAGCTTTCCTCCTTGGTGGGATCAAAATCATGGGTCAGTCGGGTCGAATCATTCTCCCAGTGGGTCATAAACTCACCTCCATAGATGGTTTAAACATCAAGATTGGAAACGTTTCCTTTTTCATTATAAACCTTTTGGTAAAGTGGGTCAATTCAAAGTATTATTATCCTCCATAAGCGCAAGCTGAGAGATCCCAATAAAAGCGGGATGAGATTGACTCATCCCTTAAAACATTAACCGTTAAGAACACTCATTTTGATCAGGCCAATGCTCATAATAACAAACAGGATAGAAAAACCGATTTCCATCATGCCGATGGTTTTGGCCCGTATGGGACTATTGAAAGGAGTTAACCACACCTTTATTGCTGAAGGGAGATAGATAAGGCTCACCCACCACCATCCCAAAAAGAGCGGTATCACCACGTAGATACCATGATACAGATTGGCGATCCTTTTCACCTGGAGGTTGCCCCGCTCCCGAATCATCGATTTGGCATGGAAGACGGTCCCCAAGTAATAGAAGATGGAGAGAAGCCAAACTATAAGTCCAACGGAATGAAAGTGGCCAAAACCCAGGTGAGTGGCCAGTAAACTGGAAGCGCCTAAGGCGATAATGGCGGCTAAATCGTTCATCACCAATCGTTCTTTTTTTCGGGAAGCAAAATAGACATTGACCAGGAAAAAGGGAATGGGGATGACGGCGTACCATAAAATTTCCGCATACAATAAGACGGGCCATACCATGAAGAGCACTCCCAAGCTGATATAAATAATCAAACTGGGCAGGGGAGAACCCCTGTTAACACCCTTTTGTTTTCTTCTTGATGATGAACGGCGAATATACTCCAACAAAGGGGCAGTGGACAGATAGAGGAAAAAAAGGCCCAGAAAAGCCATTATTTTAACCCAGTTCCACGGTGAAACAAATGAGCCGATCAGGTACGGGGCGATCCACATCGACCAGGCCCCATGTTCCCGTGGGATATACCATTTCATTCCCATTCCTCCCTGAAACACGATTCCGGCGATAATTGCAGGTGATGATCGTCATCATTCAATGGGAAATATGTTCACTTTTTCTTTCCCCTTTTTTCTTTAATTCGTCAAAAAGGGTGAGGAAAGAAGTCCTGTTCCATTTGTTATAATTTAAAGTAAAGACACCAAAATAAACGGCATCATCTTATGCACTAGGCTTTAGTCGTTCTACCCAATCCATTTCTGAAAATCTCATAAATGGTGGGTGAATTGTGATGAAATTAAGACCGGGAGAGATTTTATTCCATCAGGGCGATTCCGGTTCTTTGTATCGCCTCAAGGAAGGCTTGATTAAAATCGTGCGCCTGAAAGAAGATGGGACTTCCACTTTGCTTAATCTGATCTTACCCGGTGATATCTTCCCCCATCACTCCCTCTTAACCCCCAGTGAGTATTTTGGCACGGCTGTGATCCTTGTAGACAGTGAAGTGGAAGCGATCTCCGAAGAAAGCTGGTATAGTGAACTGGATCATAATCCTAAGCGTCTGAAGGAGATTGCCCTACTGTTACAAGATCGGTTGCGCATGATGCAGCAGCGCATCGACCAGCTGACCGCCTTGCGTCCAATTGACCGACTGCAGCTGGTGGAAGAGTGGTTTCAGGAACACTTTCCCGATTTGGTGATTTCCGATGTGTTAAACCAGGAGGAGATCGGTCAGTTTATTGGTGTGAGGCGGGAGACGGTGAATCGGCTGCTGAGAAGCCGTCTTCATTAATCAGTGACTAATGATATTTAAAGCAATAGGGATCTTTTAGACCGGAGGAGTTTTCCTCCTTTTTTATTTCTGTCAGTTTATAAACCTTTTTT
>CALFAC010000162.1 GCA_937927935.1 uncultured Bacillaceae bacterium | reverse complement strand
CAAGGGCAAAACCAGGCACCTCAAGTGGGACAGGTTCAAAGAGCGGTCAATATTCCCCAGGGATTTAGTGACAATGATATTCGCCTCATGGCCAATGCTGTATATGGTGAGGCACGCGGAGAACCTTACGAAGGGCAGGTGGCCATTGCCGCGGTTATCTTAAATCGCATCAAAAGTCCCCAATTTCCCAACACCGTCTCCGACGTGATTTTTGAACCTCTTGCTTTTACAGCCGTAAGCGATGGTCAAATTTGGTTGGAACCTGATGAAACGGCTAAACGGGCGGTATTGGACGCCATTAACGGTTGGGATCCCACTGGTGGAAAGGTGTATTACTTTAATCCGGCTACTGCTCACGCCCCTTGGATGTGGAACCGTTACGGTCAGCAAAAACAGCAGGCGGTGCGCATTGGCAAACACATCTTTATCAACTGACAGAAAGGAGTGAGGGGGAATGATCATGCGCTGGGTAAAAGTTGCCCTCGCTTTACTCTTGACAGTGGCTGTCATTGGGACTGCCTATTGGGGATATCAGGAACATCAGGATAAAAATTCCATTTTGATTAAAGCGGAGAACAATTATCAGCGGGCCTTTCATAATTTAAATAACACCATTGATAATTTGGAAGATGAGCTGGGTAAAGCTTTGGCCGTTCAATCGCGGGATATGTTAGCCCCTTGCCTCGCCAACATTTGGCGTTTAGCATATGCGGCCCAGTCCGATCTAGGTCAACTCCCGTTAACCTTAACGCCGTTTCATAAGACCGATCAGTTTTTAGCCCGAATCGGAGAGTTGACCTATGAGATTGGCATGAGGGATTTAGCCACTGAACCTTTGACCGATCAAGAGTGGCAGCAGTTGAAAAAATTGCATGCCCAAGCTGAAAGCGTTCAGCGGGAACTGAAGTCGTTGCAGCGCAAAGTGTTGGCTCAAAATTTACGCTGGATGGATGTGGAGCTAGCGGTATCCTCTGACGATATGGAATTAAGTAAAGAAATTTTGGACGGCATTGAAACGCTGGATAAACAGGTTGAGGGGTATATTGAAACGGAATGGGGAGCAGAGGATGTTAAGTATACAACATTTGGGGAAAACAAAAACAAGTTGCTTAAAGGCGAAAAGGTAAGCGAACAGGAAGCGGTTAAAAAGTTGATCCAATTTATGAAGATTGCTCATCCTCAAGATGTTAAAGTGGAAAAAAACGAGGGAAGTGATATCGCCGCCTATCATATTCGTTTTGATCATCCTAACCGTAACAGCCAAATAACGGCCGAAGTATCAGAGATAGGTGGCCATATATTATGGTTTTTAGACAGCAGAGACATTGAAAAAAGTCGGATTGGGCTGTACGATGCTCAACAGATTGCGGAGCAATATTTGAAAAAACGCCACATCGATTCCATGACGGTGGTTGATGCCCAACAATATGACAATATGGGAATTTTTGAGTTTGTCAGGGTTGAAGATAATGTACGCATATACCCCGATTTGATTCGCTTTAAGGTGGCCTTAGATAATGGAGATGTCATAGGTTATGAAGCTAAAGGCTATGTTTTGAACCACCAGGCTGAAAGAAAACTAACCAAGCCCAAGTTAAGTGCAGAAGAAGCGAAGGCTAAAGTAAATAAAAACTTAAAAGTGGAGGAAATGTACCTGAGCCTAATCGAGCTGAAGGCGGGAGAATACCAGCTTTGTTACGAGCTGATCGGAACCATTGACAAAGAGACCTATCGCTTATTTATCAATGCCGATACAGGAAAAGAGGAGAAAGTGGAGAAAATGAAACATGCTGAACCCATTGTTTAGGGACTTAAAGCCTAAAACCTGCTGCTTTAGCAGCAGGTTTTTTGTTATAATAAATGTAAAAAGATGGAATCGGGGAGGGTGCGCCATGGGATATTCGTATCAGGTTGGCACTATGTTTACTTTACAGCCAAAAAATAAAAACTCTTCAGACCGTTACCTTGCATCCGTCAAATACGTAACGCATCAGCATATTTGTATTGAGTTGCCGGTGCGATTGAAAGGAGAAGGGCCTGCCTTTATTCCCATTGGAACTGAACTGGAGGTTTCCTATATTGGGAAAGATAACGTGTTTTATAAATTTACCAGCGCCGTCATCAGCCATAAAACAAAAGATGAGCCCGTCCTGTATCTCTCTCATCCTGCCCCAGAAAAGATTGAACGGAAGCAACGGCGAAATTATTTTCGAGTTCCAACAGAGACAGAGGTGCACCTATATCCTACATCTGATTTGCAAACATCAATTGTTGCCAAAACGGTTGATTTAAGCGGAGGGGGCATGTCCTTTATGCTTTCAGTTGAGTACGACTTGCAGGGTGAAGATACCCTGCGTTTTAAGCTTCCCCTTCAGTTTCCCAATGGGACCGAAAAAACAGTGCATGGAGTTGGCCAGATTAAGCGTGTTGAAACCATCAAGAAAGGCAGGCTATATGCCATTCAATTTACGGAGATTACGGAGGGGGACAGGCAAACGATTATCCAATATTGTTTTAATATTCAGCTCAAAAGGCGGGGCAAACGTTTTTCCGTTTAAAGGGCGAAAAATTGAGAAGCGGTTCATAGAATAAAACATGGTGGAACTGTTAAAGATAACCATAAAAAAGCGGGATAAATTTCTAGACTGGAGGCAGATGATGAGACATTCTCATCCGGCTCGGCGGCAACCGCAAACCAATGGCAAATCCCCTTCTGTCAAACAGCGTATTGAGCTCTATTTCATCCCCTTTGCCAAGCAGGTGGAACGCTTGCTTTACATGGTTATCGTCGGTTTATTTATTGCTTTATTGGTGGCTCAGTTTATGATTTTACATTTTCCAGAACATCAGGATTTATTTAACAAGGCCATACAATATGAAGGGGTGTTTAGAGAGGATCAAGTGGAGTCTAGAGCCACATTGCAGCAACGGTGACAGATATGATATGATTTTAGTGTTTCAAGGCAGGGAAACCTGCTTTTTTTAACTGAATTTAATGTTTGCAGAAAGGGTTAGAAGAATGAGAATTGCCATAGACGGTCCTGCTGGTGCCGGAAAGAGTACTGTGGCGAAACGGGTGGCTGATCGCTTAGGCTATCTCTATGTGGATACAGGGGCCATGTATCGTGCGTTAACCTGGAAAGCCCTCCAGGCCAAAGCTGATCTAAACTCTGAGGCGGATCTCGTTCACTTGCTCAAGGATTGCACCATTCAGTTAGAGCCGACCGAAGAAGGATTGCGGGTGCTGGTTGATGGTGAAGATGTGACCCAGCATATTCGGAGTGAAAAAGTGAGCCAATATGTGCCAGCGGTTGCCCGTTTTCCTGAGGTGCGTCGCTATATGGTGGAAGCCCAGCGTAACATTGCCTCCCAACAAAAGGTGGTGATGGATGGACGGGATATTGGTACCCATGTCCTACCAGATGCTGAAGTTAAATTTTATTTAACAGCCTCCATTGAAGAGCGCGCCAAACGTCGGTTTAACGAGCTAAAGAAGAAAGGCCCCGTCACACTGGAGGAGGTCATGGAAGCAATTCGCCAACGGGATGCTCAAGATAAAGAGAGAAAGACAGCACCATTAAAAAAAGCGGACGATGCTATTGTGATTGATACCACCGGCAAGTCTGTAGAGGAAGTGATCAACTTAATATTAAGCTATATCAAGCAAAAAGGGCTTAGGGAGAATAGCACTTATGTTGATTTATGAGTTTTGTCGCATCATCGTTTTTTTAGTGTACCGCTTATTATTCCGCTATGAAGCCTATGGTATGGAGCATATCCCTGATCAAGGTGCTGTGCTACTTTGTGCCAATCATATCAGCAATTGGGACCCGCCGTTTGTTGGTCTTCCGGTGAAACGTCCCATTAATTATATGGCCAAAGAGGAGCTGTTTCGCATTCCTATCCTGAGAACGGTGATTCGTACTTTGGGGGCCTTTCCGGTTAAGCGGGGAGCCAGTGATAAAAAAGCGATTCGCACCGCATTGGAAAAGCTAGCCAATGGTGAAGTGGTGCTTATCTTTCCTGAGGGCACGCGCTCCAAAACGGGAAAACTGGGTAAAGGCTACCCAGGGTCCGGTTTCATCGCATTAAAAGAAGAATGCACCGTCATCCCCACAGCTATCATCGGTCCTTACCGGCTGTTTAGAAAGGTAAAAATATACTTTGGACCACCGATTCCATTAGATGATTTACGTTCGGAAAAAGCGGGACGGCTTGAAGCTGAATTGGCTACGGAACGAATTATGGAAGGCATTAGGCACTTGTTAGTCAATCATCAGCCTCACCACTCTTCTAATGGCACAAGTTTGGGAAATAGTGTATAGTGTTATTAAACGGTGTGTCGTTTTAACTTGAGGGATTGTGAAGGAGGCAATTTGTAATGGTGGAAGAGATGAAAAATGATGTTGAAGTTAAACAATATGAAACGGGTGACCGCATCAGCGGAAAAGTGAGCAGTGTGAAAGAAAAACATGCCTTGATCGATTTCGGCTATAAAATAGATGCGATTCTCCCCATTGGAGAAATCTCCAATGTACATATTGATAAAGTGGCTGATGTTCTTAAAGAAGGGGACGAAGTGGAAGCTGTCATTATTAAGATCAATGAAGAAGAAGTGGTCGTTTCTAAAAAGCGGGTTGATAACGAAAAGGCATGGATAGAACTTAAGAAGAAGCAGGAGCAAGATGAAACCTTTGAAGTGACAGTGGCTGAAGTGGTTAAGGGTGGTCTGGTGGCTGACGTGGGCCTAAGGGGATTTATTCCCGCTTCTCAGGTGGAGCGTCACTTTGTGGAGGATTTCTCCGATTATGTGGGCCGCACCCTGCGGGTCAAAGTGATTGAGCTGGATGAAGAGAAAAACAAAGTGATCCTATCCCATCGGGCTGTATTGGAAGAAGAAGAGGCCAAAGCGCGGAAAGAACGAATCGCTGCCCTACAAGTGGGAGATGTGATCGAAGGTACCGTCTCCAGGATTACCAACTTTGGGGCTTTTGTTGATATCGGAGGGGTGGATGGACTGGTCCACATTTCAGAAATGGCCTGGTATCGAGTTGAAAGTCCCCATGACGTTGTGAAAGAGGGAGACCAGGTTAAAGTGAAGGTGCTTAAAGTAGATCCTGAACAGGAAAAGGTGAGCCTCAGCATCAAGGCAGCGCAGCCCAGCCCTTGGGAAAATGCCGCACAGGAAATTAAACCTGGCGATACTGTTAAGGGGATTGTGAAACGCCTAGCCCCCTTTGGCGCTTTTGTGGAAGTGAGACCGGGAGTTGAAGGATTGGTTCATATTTCGCAAATAGCCAACAGACGTATTGGGACGCCTCAAGAAGTTTTGGAAGAGGGCCAGGAAGTGGAAGCTAAAGTGCTGGATATCAATCCCGATGAAGAGCGGATGAGTTTAAGTATCCGCGAGCTGCTTGAAGATGAAAGGGCTGAAGCCGTACAAACATACACTGAAAAACAGAATATCTCCTCTGGTATTACCTTGGGTGATCTGGTGGGAGATCAGTTAAGGAAATTGAAATAACAAGTATGGACCTCTATTTCAGAGCTGTGGAAACACAGCTCTTTTTTTATGCTTAAAATGCGGGATTACAAGCCATACTGTTTAAAAAGAAGGGCGGAATAAAGGATTGAGTTGAAATGACAGAGGGTTTGATCTATACATTGGGTCTCGTAAGTTTAATCATTTTGACGGCCACCCACTGGTTTGACCCCTTTTTAGTACATAAGGGAAGCCCAAGAAGATATAGGCTTGTTCTAATCATTTTTTTTAGCCTGCTTCTGGTGACGCAAGGCTTATATCTCCCAGTCATCCCGGGTTATGCGGTTAATTTAAGCGGCATCATCATCCCGGTTATCGTTTGTTTAGTCCGTTTGTGGCGTTTTCCTCCCGGTCAAATGTGGCAAATGGGGGCCGTTATTTTATTTTTGGCTCTTTTTTATGCTGTGAGCTATCAAGTGCTGTTGATGGATCCTATCCTCATGATTATCTCCCCCCGCTATCTATTTCCCATTGTTTTTACCTTGATGATTTTATTGGTTACAAAAGAATGGCCGTCTATATGGTTTTTGATGGCCAGCGGGATGATTGGAGGAGAACTGTTGCACCAAGGATTTCTTTTGGAACACGCTGTTTTGGTGCAAGTGGGTGATGGGGCGTTTAGAGATCAGCTCTTGTTAGGACTGGTTATGGTTTCCGTTAGTTCCATCACTTTAAGTTTCCTCGTTAAAGCAGGACAGGTGATCAAAAAAGTATTTGCGGACAAAGAAAAATCTGTAACTTAACACGTGTTGAGGAGGGGTTTGTTTGGGTCAATATACGCTACCGGTGTTGTTAGGCATATTATTTGGATTTGTTGGACGGGTCGTGCTTTTAAAAAGCGATTACCGTCATTATCCAACGCATCCTCACGGCATGATTATCCACCTGACCTTAGGCTTTATTGCGGCCAGTTTAGGCTCTATTGCCGTTCCAGCGATAATGGAGAGGGAATATACAGCCGTTACCTTTTTGGCTGTGGCCGCCCAACATTTCCGTGAGGTACGCAATATGGAACGGGAGACCTTAACCCGGATGGATCAGATGGAATTGGTTTCCAGGGGAACCACCTACATAGAAGGGATCGCTATGACCTTCGAAGGACGCAATTACATGGCCATCCTGATTGCTTTACTTACCACGGTGGTTACCACGTTATCGCAACGGTGGTGGCTGGGGGTTTTAGTGGCCTTAGGTTCCATAGCTGCCGCTTTATATTTAAAAAGCGGAAAGGAGTTGGGCAGCATCGCTGAGATACGGCCGGCCCGCATTAGGATCGAGGGAGCCGATCTTTATGTGGATGATATTCATATCATGAACGTGGGGCTGGAGATAAGCCGGGAGTTAATCATGAAACAGGGCTTGGGTCTAATTCTTAAACCGAAGAGCATCGATAGTGTGGTCACCTTATCCAATCTGGGACAGCGGCAGGCCATTTTGCACGATCTGGCCATGGGGCTAGGTGTATACCGGGATGACGATAAACCTTCTCTGGTTCCGCTCACCCGGCGTGATTTAAATGATGGTCGGATTGCCATCTTCTTTTTACCCCAAATTAAAGATATGGAAGAAGCCATCGATATTTTGCAGCGTGTTCCGGTCTTGGAAAATGCCGTTCGGGTTCCTACGCAATCTGATGCCCATTTAGAAAGGGGAAGTGTCCATGAGTAATACTACACTGGAGAAATATATTTTAGCTGTTTTAACCACCAATCCCAACCGGGTAACAGGAGGCGTTCCCATTTTTGTTTTTCAATCCAAAGAAGAGATTCAAGAAAAAATAGGTATGTTTGAAAGCATTTTAGGGGGGATGGGGCATCAGTTGGATCACGAGATTTATTTGGTCGTTCGCCACTAAGGATGCTTATTTAATCTAAATGATTGATTGTCTGCCCAAATCCATTTATGATAGAACAGGATAATGTCAAAACAGGAAAACGTATTTCAAAGGGGGTGATCAAACGTGGCTAAACCAGTGGTGGCCATCGTCGGTCGTCCAAATGTAGGTAAATCCACTCTATTTAACCGCATTGTAGGACATCGCATAGCGATAGAAGAAAATACCCCTGGTGTGACTCGAGACCGCTTGTATGGGGAAGCTGAATGGTTAAACAGAGCGTTTAATGTGATCGATACTGGAGGCATTGAGCTTTACACCGATGATCAAATTATTAAGCAGGTTCGGGAGCAGGCTCAGTTGGCCATTGAAGAGGCCCATGTGATCATTTTTGTGGTTGATGCACAAACTGGATTAACCCCCCCTGATGAAGAGATCGCTCAAATATTACATAAATCTGACAAACCTGTGGTGGTGGCGGTCAACAAAGTGGACCATCCCAAGCAAAGGGATGAGCTTTTTGATTTTTATGCTTTAGGTTTTGGAGATCCGTACCCCGTTTCAGGGGCCCATGGAAAAGGGATAGGCGATCTGTTGGATAAAGTGGTGTCCCATTTTCCACAAGAAGTTGGACAGGAGTACGGGGAGGATGTGATCCGCATCGCTGTCATCGGTCGCCCCAATGTGGGTAAATCCTCTATCGTTAATGCTATCTTGGGAGAAGATAGAGTGATCGTCAGTCCGATCCCTGGTACCACCCGCGATGCAGTGGACACTCTCTTTTCTAGAAACGACCAACAATTTGTTCTCATTGATACGGCAGGGATGCGTAAAAAGGGACGGGTGTATGAAAAAACGGAGAAGTATAGTGTTTTACGGGCTCTCAGGGCCATAGAGCGCTCCGATGTAGTTTTGATGGTTCTCAATGCTGAGGAAGGCATTTTGGAACAGGATAAACGCATTGCGGGATACGCACACGAAGCGGGGCGCGGCCTGATCATTGTGGTAAATAAATGGGATGCCATTCAAAAAGATGACCGGACCCACAGTCAATTTATCAAACAGATTCGTCAAGAGTTACATTTTATCGATTATGCGCCCATTCTTTTTGTTTCAGCTAAAACAAAACAAAGAATAAATACCATATTGCCTAAGGTGCAGGAAGTGGCAGAGCAGCACGCCTTTAGGCTTCCCACCCATCTGGTTAATGAGCTGTTGATGGATGCCATCGCCTATAATTCGCCTCCTACGAAAAAAGGACGCAAACTAAAAATTAAATACGGGGCACAGGTCAGCGTTAAACCCCCGACCTTTGTTCTTTTTGTTAATGATAAGGAACTGATGCATTTTTCTTATGAACGCTATTTGATCAATAAAATTCGGGAAACCTTTCCCTTTGAAGGAACCCCTCTCAAATTATTGATTCGTCAAAACGAAAGGGTTTAAACCAGGGGGGAGGAGAAAATCAGTTGGAGTACGCGCCCTATGGTGTGATTATCATCAGTTATTTGCTGGGTTCTATTAGCTTTAGTTATCTAATGGGCCGCCTTGTGGCTGGCATCGACATTCGCCATCATGGGTCAGGTAATGCAGGCGCCACCAATACTTTGCGTTTATTAGGGGTAGGTCCAGCCCTGGTTGTACTGCTTCTTGATCTTTTTAAAGGGAGTTTAGCTGTCGTCATGGCCAAAGGGGTGAGCAGTGATCCCCTGTGGGCGGTACTGGCCGGGCTGGCGGCTGTCATTGGTCACAACTGGCCCATCTTTTTTGGTTTTAAAGGTGGAAAAGGGGTGGCCACCACTATCGGAGTGGTTGCTGTCCTTTTTTTAAGCCCGGCCCTTGTAGCAGGTATGATAGCCATAGTGATCATTGTTCTGTTTCGGTATGTCTCTCTAGGATCTTTAGTTTTCGTTTTACTCCTTCCTGTGGCTATTGTTTTGTTTAATCAATGGGGGTGGGGGGAGTATCCTACCGCGTTTCTGTATGGATCGATCGCATTGGCCCTGTTGGTGTGGTGGAGACACCGAGCCAACATTGTGCGCTTAGTGAAGGGGACTGAAAATAAGCTGGGGGGGAAACGATGAGCCGGGTTGCCGTAATCGGTGCAGGAAGTTGGGGTACTGCCCTTTCGATGGTATTGGCTGATAATGGTTATCAGGTGAATCTATACAGCCGTCGAAAGGAGCAGGTAGAGGAGATTAATTACAAGCGCTCCAATGCCAAATATTTACCCAATGTCCATTTACCAGAAGGAATTACAGCCTCCTCCTCTTGGGGGCATGTTTTGGATAACGCACAGTATGTGCTCATTGTTTTACCGACGGTGGCTATCAGAGCAGCTTTGAAAGAGATGAGCCCTTATCTGGAAAGCCCCAAGCTGTTTATCCATTCGTCCAAAGGTTTGGAACCCCATACTCACAAGCGGATCTCTGAAATCATTGCCGAAGAAGTGCCAGTGGATAAGAGAAGGGGCATTTTGGTTTTATCAGGGCCCAGTCATGCTGAAGAAGTGAGCCGACGGGCTCCCGCTTCAGTGGCCGTGGCGGGAGAGAACCTGGAGCAGGCTGAAGAAGTGCAAAATTTATTTTTTAATCCTTATTTTCGTGTGTATACCAACACCGATGTCATCGGTGTGGAATTGGGGGGCGCTCTCAAAAATATTATTGCCTTAGGAGCCGGATTGTCTGATGGCCTTGGCTTTGGCGATAACGCCAAAGCGGCCTTGATGACCAGAGGATTGGCGGAAATGACGCGCTTAGGCGTAGAGTTGGGCGCCCATCCTTTAACCTTTTCGGGTTTAACGGGGTTGGGGGATTTAATCGTCACCTGCACCAGCCGTCACTCCCGCAACTGGCGGTGCGGCTATGCCCTTGGACAGGGGGAACCCCTGGAACGGGTGTTAAATAAAATGGGCATGGTGGTGGAAGGTGTGCGCACCACTGAAGTAGCCTTTCAAATTGCGCAGCAAAAAGGAGTGGAAATGCCCATCACCCGGGAGCTTTATTATGTTTTGTTTAAGGGAAAGTCCCCTTTTCAAGCCGTTAATGACTTAATGCAGCGGGGGCGAAGACACGAGTGGGAAATGAATTTATATTGAGTCGATTGTAGAGCCGATTTAATTTGGGCGATTTAAACTGTCCGGTGTAGGCACCTGTCGTGACAAGCATCAGGGCCGACACATACCTTGGTAATAAACTAGGGCTCTAAAAACAAGGGAAAGGCACAGTAGAAAAGCACAGTGGTTGGGAGTACCTTAAAGGTACTCTCTTTTTGTTCCTTTTTGACCAATTTGTATCAATCGCTTCTAAAGGCTTGTAATTCAATAGATTTAAGTGTATGATCAAAGTGCTAGTATGCTTAAGGGGGATCAGCGATGCCGACACCAAGTATGGAAGATTATCTAGAACAAATTTATTCGTTAATCGAAGAGAAAGGGTATGCTCGGGTTTCCGACATCGCTGAGGCATTAAAAGTTCATCCCTCATCCGTGACCAAAATGGTTCAAAAACTGGATCAAAATAATTATCTCATTTATGAAAAATACCGGGGCCTCATATTAACCCCGAAAGGTCGCTCAATCGGCAAACGCTTGGTTGATCGACATACGTTACTGGAAGAGTTTTTGCAAATGATCGGTGTGCCAGAAGAAAACATTTATAAAGATGTGGAAGGGATTGAACATCATCTCAGCAAAGATTCCATAACCTGCATTGAATATTTGGTCCAATATTTTCAAGAAGATCCTAAGCGATTGGAAGATTTGCTCCTTTTAAGGCAGCGAATGGAGTTGGAGGAAAAGGAGTCCTAATTCGCCGTTCTGTTAAAGAAACGAGGGGAAGCTGTTCCAAAATTGTTGTAGTGTGGAACAGCTTTTTTTATTTTTTGTCATATTTTAAGCTGCGCTCCCATATACTTTTTGGTTAAAGATACACGAAGGGGGAGGACGATGCTGCGCTGTGATGCAGTGTTTGAAGGGGGCGGAGTAAAAGGGATCGCCTTTGTGGGGGCTATCCAGGAGACGGAAGCCAGAGGGTACCAGTTTCAGCGTTTAGCCGGTACCTCTGCCGGATCAATGGTAGCCGCTCTATTAGCTGCTGGCTATACCGGCCGTGAGCTGGAAGCGATCTTAAGCGAAGTTAACTTCTTATCCTTTTTAAAATTGCGCGGTCTTGGGCGACTACCCGTGCTTGGCAAGGGAATCAACTTGCTCCGCTATGCCGGCATCTATGAGATTACCGATCTGTACTTGTGGATGAATGATTTGTTGAAGCAAAAAGGGGTGCGTTATTTTGGAGATCTAGAAAAGGATAAGCTAAAAATTGTAGTCACAGATCTAACCAATGGTCGGATGATGATCATACCCGATGATTTATCCCGCTACAGGATTGATCCCCATCATTTTCCCGTCGCATTAGCCGTCAGTATGAGCTGTGCCATTCCCTTCTTTTTTCGACCGGTTCTCCTAAAAAGGGATGAAAGGGTGAAAGTTTATACGGTAGATGGCGGTCTTTTAAGCAATTTTCCCGTCTGGATCTTTGATTCCCGACATCCCCGCTGGCCCACCTTTGGTTACCGGTTACAAGTTAAGAAAGAAGGGCAACCCAATGTTCTTAAAGGGGCCTTCAGCCTGGCTAAAGCGTTGGTGAACACCATGCTTGAGGCTCATGATCGGCGACGGATTGATGAACGGGATGCGGTCCGCACCATCGTGATACCCATTGAAAATGTAAGGGCCACTCAATTTGATCTCGATGAGCAAACAAAAAAAGAGCTGGTGGAACTAGGACGCAAGCAGGCTCAGCTTTTTTTTAAACGTTGGAGTTTTGCCACTTATCTTTCTACCTACAGTAAAAAAGGCGTTTAGTGTAAAGAACGTCTCTTTTTATCTTTATTTCCCTCTATCACTTTAAAGGGGTATTCTTTGCGCCGAGGTTTTTTAATGCTTTTACGTTGATCAGGGGCAGGATGGTGAAACACTTTGATTTGAGCCAGCTTGTCAGCCCTTGGAGCTGATTTGTCCGTACGTTCTCCAGCAGCATAGCGGTAGATACCATAAAAAGCAGCCAGCACCAGAACGATAACGATAACGGTGCTAAATAGCCCCAGCGGATCACTGATCAATTGATAGATTAGCCCAAAAATGGCCAGCATGATAAGAAGAAAGAACAGCGGCTGCTTCAGTCTCATTTTAGATGAGCCCATCGGCTGATTCATGCCGTACACCACCCTTCGCTTGAGGCAGGATGTATGCCAGGAAGGCTATCTCACATGTTATTGTACACTAACCGTTATAGCTTGACTACTTTTTATGTGCCGCCACCAGTTCTCTTAAAGAGATCAGGCCATTTCCTTGCAGCAGTCTGGAGGTGGAAAGGGGTTCACAGGTTTGTTGTAGCAAGTGGCGCAGTTCTTCCAAGGTTAAGTCAGGTTTTAGGCTAAGGCTAATGGCGAGGGCGCCTGCTGCATGGGCACAAGCTAGGGCTGTTCCTGAACTTTGCTGAAAGCCGCCTCGATGATGTGTTGAGTAGATGTGCTCTCCTGGCGCCACCAAGTCCAGATCTGTTCCTGACTGGCTAAAGATTGAAATTTGATCATTCGCATTGGTTGATCCCACGGCCAGCACTTCATAATAGCGGGCTGGATATTTTACCCCTAGCCCCCCATCGTCACCGCAAGGAGCCACCATAATCACACCTTGTCGGTAGGCTTCCTTGATTGCTTCATAGAGGGAAGGGTGATGGTGATCAAGGGTAAACCCTAAAACCATTAACTTAACACCGTTTCGTAAACACCATTCGATACCCTGGATGAGGCGACTGATGGTGGACTCTCCGTTTTTGTTAAAAACTTTAACGTTGATCAGAGGCAAAAGGGGGTAGACGCCATGAAATTTATGTTTAAAGTTCTTATTTGAGTAGCCTGAAATAAGACCTGCCATTTGGGTGCCTAGGCCATGATCATCTTTCATTCCTTTTTCTCCAGAGAGGTTGACGCCTAACTGCCTTTTCCCCAAATGGGGGTGGGGGCTGATCCCTGTTCCTAAAAGGGCTGTTTTGGGACGGGGATATCCTTTCGGAATACGCTGCCAAGTTGCGCCGATCCGTTTCATTCCCCATAATGGTTGAGGCTTGGGGGTTGGTAATTGTGTATCATGATTGGGGAAATTAATTCTAATTGTGCGATCTTCATCCAGACGTAAAATCGAATGATCCCCCATTAGGTTTATGATTTCATCCGGCTTTGTTGCAGTAAGGACGATGGAATTGATGCTGGCAAGCACATTAAAGGGCTCTTTTCTTTTTTTTAAGGCTGCTTCACATTGCTTAACATTGGCTCGATTGGTCAACTTAACAATATACTGAGGCATGCCGCTTCTCCTTTCGGGCCGTTTTCAATAAAGGTACCACATCTAATGTATGTGTTTATCAATCGGGATGTTCGCCTTAACACGGCAAACCTCTGGGAATAGGCTTTCGTTTATATTAGAAAAAGGGGAAGAGAATACTGTATATACAATTGATCCTTATGCTAAAATGAATGACAGGCAGCAGTCTTCCTAGGGGCCTTTTGAGTGAGGAAAATGGAAAGGGAGGGGAGAGGGTGCTCGCTTTCTTAGTATTAAATGGACCCAATCTCAATTTATTGGGCAAACGTGAACCCTCCATTTATGGCCACGTCACTTTAGCTGAAATAGAAAGAGAGCTCCTAAAATGGGGAGAAGAACATCAGGTTCGAGTGGAGTTTGATCAATCTAACCATGAGGGGGAGCTGATTGACCGAATTCACCAAGCAGAAGGCACCTTTAATGGGATAGTGTTTAATCCAGGCGCTTACACCCATTACAGCTATGCCTTAAGAGATGCTATCAGCAGCATATCGGTGCCGGTGATTGAAGTTCATCTTTCCAACATACATAAGCGGGAAGCGTTTCGCCACCAGTCGGTCCTGGCACCGGTCTGCCTCGGTCAAATCAGTGGTTTGGGCCCCATCGGCTACCGGCTTGCTTTAGAAGCGTTATTGCAGGAAGTGGGTATGGGGAGGTGAGCAGGTGCAGGACCGTATTAACAAGGTGAGGACATTACTCGAAGAGAGAAATCTGGATGGACTACTGATTACAAACCCGTTCAACCGGCGGTATATTAGCGGTTTTACCGGAACAGCCGGTTCCGTGCTGATTACAGCGAACGAAGCTTTTTTTATCACCGATTTTCGGTATACAGATCAGGCCAAACAGGAGACTGAAGGCTATACGATTGTTCAGGCAGAACGGCAGCCTGTAAACACCTGGGTAGAGCTAATTAAACAGCACAAGATCAAGATGTTAGGCTTTGAACAAGATCATGTCACTGTTGGACAATACACGGCTTGGAAGGAGGCTTTTGCTCAAGCTTCCTGCCGTCTGGAGCCTACCAGCGGACTGGTTGAACGCCTCCGCTTAATCAAAGATGAAAAGGAGATTAAATTAATCAAGGAAGCGGTACGCATTGCCGATGAAACTTTTGCCCATATTTTGACGGTGATTAAACCGGGTCTGACCGAGCGGGCGATTGCCCATGAAATTGAAATGACCATGCGCCAAATGGGTGCTTCTTCTTCATCGTTTGATATTATTGTCGCTTCTGGCGTACGTTCTGCCCTTCCCCATGGGGTGGCCAGCGATAAGGTGATTGAAAACGGAGAGCTGGTTACTCTTGATTTTGGGGCCGTTTACAAGGGTTATGTCTCCGATTTGACCCGGACCATCGCCATCGGAAAGCCTGATCCCAAGCTGAAGGAAATTTATGAAATCTGTCTGGAAGCTCAAAAACATGGTGTGGCCCACGTAAAGGCTGGAATGACGGGCCGGGAGGCTGATGCCCTCTGCCGGGAGGTAATCAAGTCAAAAGGATATGGGCCCCAATTTGGCCATTCCACGGGACACGGCATTGGTTTGGAGATCCACGAGGGCCCCACTTTATCCATGAGAAGCGATGTGCTCCTACAAGCCGGCATGGTGGTTACCGTAGAGCCCGGCATCTACATCACCGGTTTGGGGGGCGTACGGATTGAAGATGATGTTTTAATCAAGGAAAGCGGAGCCGAAATTTTAACTCAGTCTCCTAAAGAACTGCTGATTATCGATTAAAATTGGATTGTTAAATACAGATAGCAGGGAGGAACAGAAATGATTTCAACCTCTGATTTTCGCAATGGATTAACCATCGTCTTGGATGGATCTGTCTGGCAAATCATTGAGTTTCAGCATGTTAAACCGGGTAAAGGTGCCGCTTTCGTCCGCACGAAATTAAAAAATCTGGAGAACGGCATGATTCAGGAACGAAATTTTCGCACCACGGAAAAAGTAGAAAGAGCCCACGTTGAAACGAGGAAAATGCAGTATTTATACAGCACAGGCGATGAGTTTACCTTTATGGATACCGAAAGCTATGAACAAATCACATTAAATCGTAGTCAGCTGGAAGATGAATTAAAATATTTGCTGGAAAATATGACCGTCAATGTGATTATGTATAAAGGTCAAACTTTAGGTGTGGAACTGCCTAATACCGTTGAATTAAAAGTGGTTGAGACTGAGCCAGGCATCAGGGGGGATACTGCGTCAGGCGGTTCAAAACCGGCCAAGTTGGAAACGGGCTTGGTGGTCCAAGTGCCCTTCTTTATCAATGAGGGAGATACATTGATTATCGATACGCGTACAGGGGAATATGTTTCCCGGGCTTAATGTTCGTCATGACAATGAAATAGGGCTATTTTCGCAAAAATGAAGCGGGGCTGTATGGTGAGCGCATACAGCCCTTTTTTTGTCCCCATGTTATGTGCTCATGTTAGCGGATTTGGACAGAGGGGCATATTTTAAAGCGCTAGAAGCATATGAATGAGATAAGCAGTGGACAATGGCGGTGAACAGCAATGGATAGCCGTATATTATCCTGTTTTCCTCAGCGAATAAAGGAAGCTCTTCTCCATCTTCCGCTCCCTCTTCTTGAACAAATTGAAGAAATCAGGATTCGGATCAACCAGCCCATTGAAGTGGTGCTGGGCAGCCATTCCTATTTTCTGAGTGAGGATGGTCGGTTGAAGAAGGAACCTGACCGTTTTATCGTCACCCCAGCTGATGGAGAAAAAATATTAAATTTGATTAGCCGCCATTCTTTGTACGCCCTAGAAGAAGAGCTTAAACGGGGATATATCACCATCAGTGGCGGGCATCGGGTTGGCCTTGCTGGAAAAGTGGTGAGGGTGGACAGCAGGGTGGAGTTGATCAAGCATATCCGCTTTTTTAATTTTCGGGTGGCCCGCCCTTTGCCAGACATTGGCAAGCCGCTCTTACCCTTCTTGATGAGTCACAATGAACCCTTAAACACTTTGATTATTTCTCCCCCCAGATGTGGAAAAACCACGCTTTTGCGTGACCTGATTCGCCTGTTAAGTACGGGTATGAAAGATGATTTTTCTGGTTTCCGGGTGGGCGTGGTGGATGAACGCTCCGAACTGGCCGGTTGCCTGGATGGGGTGCCCCAATACGATTTAGGCCCCCGTACCGATGTGCTTGATGCCTGTCCAAAGGCAGAAGGGTTAATGATGTTGATCCGCTCCATGAGTCCCCAGGTTGTGGCCTGTGATGAGATAGGCGGCAAGAGGGATGCCGAGGCAATCTTGGCCGCCCTTCATGCCGGTGTAAAGGTGATTGTGACGGCTCACGGCTCATCCCTAGAGGATATTCGCTGCCGGCCAGATTTAAAGCCGCTGTTTGAATCATCCGTTTTTGAACGGTATGTTGTTTTGAGTCGGCGAAAAGGGGCCGGAACCGTCGAACAGGTGATGGACGCTCACCACCATCCGGTGCAACTTAGGGCAGGCAGGCGAAAAAATTATGCTTAAGCTGTTTGGGTTATCCCTGCTGATTTTCGCTTCAACAGCTATTGGCTTTTATCTGGCTCACCGTTTAAGGGAGCGTTGTCATCAGCTGGGAGAGCTGCTGAGGATTTTACAGGTGCTTGAGACCGAGATTTATTATGGTTCCACCCCTCTGTCAGAAGCTTTTCACCGACTAGGGGAGCAAGGAGAAGGTGTGGTGGCCCGTTTATTTGCCCGCTGTGCCTACTACTTGGACCATACGGATGGCTGGACCACCTATGCCTGTTGGCGGCAGGCCATTGTTGACATGGAACCATATCTGGCCTTGAAACAGAGTGATAAAGCGTGGCTGGATCACTTTGGCAAAGTGATTGGCGGATCAGATCGTCTAGATCAGCATAAACATATTCGCTTACTGGCAACCCATTTGACTCAAGCTGAAAAAGAGGCTCAACAGGAGCTACACAAACAGGAAAAAATGTACAAAACATTAGGGATTTTAGGCGGTTTATTAATCGTGATCTTATTGATCTAGTTTTGCGTGTAGGGGTGAGGCCCGTGGGAGCAGATATTAACACGCTGTTTCAAATCGCTGGGATCGGAATTATAGTGGCGATGGTTTCCACCGTTTTGGAGTCCGCAGGAAAAAAAGATATTGCTCAGTGGGTGAGTGTAATTGGGTTTATTGTTGTTCTCTATATGGTGGCCACCTGGATCCATGATCTGTTTCAAACTATAAAGACGGTCTTTCTCTTCCAATAGGGAGGAGCGCTGATGGAGATCATTCAAATCGTTGGACTGGGTTTAGTTGCAGCTCTATTGGCCATTGTTTTAAAGGAGCAGAAGCCTGTTTTTGCTTTTTTGATCACTGTTTTTGCCGGCGTCCTCATCATTTTTTTCCTGGTGGGAAAGATTGTTGATGTTATCCGTGTTCTTGAGCGGTTGGCGGTTGAAGGCGGGATCAATCTCATTTATCTGAAAACCATCTTACAAATTATTGGCATTGCCTATATTGCCGAGTTTGCTGCCCAGGTCACCCGTGATGCAGGCCAAGGAGCCATAGCCTCCAAAATCGAATTGGCTGGAAAAGTATTGATCATGGCTATGGCCATCCCCATTATAACGGTCATTATTGAAACGGTCATTGGCATCATTCCTTCTTAAGCTGATCAATTTGCCCAAAAAAGGGGAGCCAAGAATGAAGTATTTTGCTTTGTCGCTGCTGATGATCTTAAGCTTCACATTGGTCGGTTTATCCGTTGTACAAGCTAGTGAGCCAGCTCCCGCAAGCGATGATCAATCGGTGGTTCAGCAGCGCTTTCTGGAGGAACAGCTGGAAAAATTGGGCACCTCTGAAGTAGAGTCCTTTTGGGAACAAGTTAAGCAAGAATACGGGGGTTATCTTCCTGAAAATCAACCCCGCACTTTGAGTGACTTTTTGACTAAGGAGGACTCTTTTTTTTCCTTTGAGCTGATCAAAGGCTTTATCAGCTACCTTTTTCATGAACTGACTGTAAACGGTAAATTATTAGGCATGATCATATTGCTAACCGTCTTCAGCATGATTCTGGAACAAATACAAAGCGCCTTTGAGAGCAATAACGTAAGCAAAGTGGCTTATGCTGTTACGTACATTGTGATTTTTATCATTGCCATCAACAGCTTTCACGTGGCCGTCTCCTATGCCAAAGAGGCCATATCCAGCATGGTTCACTTTATGATGGCTTTAGTTCCCATGTTGTTAGCTTTAATCGGCGCAACGGGGCAGGTTGCTTCAGTCTCCCTGTTTCATCCGTTAATTATCTTTTTAATCAATACCAGCGGCATAATGATTTACAACATTATTCTGCCCTTGCTCCTTTTTTCGTCCATTTTGGGCATGGTAAGCGCCTTTTCCGACTATTACCGGATCAGTCAACTGGCAAACTTGTTGCGCAATATTAGCATCGGCCTGTTGGGAATCTTTTTAACCATCTTTCTGGGAGTGGTTTCGGTCCAGGGGGCAACAGTGGCTGTTGCTGATGGGCTTACTATCCGGGCCGCCAAATTTATCACCAGCAATTTTGTGCCTATTGTGGGGCGCATGTTTACCGATGCAACAGATACCGTTTTGAGCGCTTCATTGCTCATTAAAAACACCATTGGTCTGGCCGGAGTCATTATTTTGATCGTGTTGGCGGCCTTTCCCGCCTTAAAAATTTTAACGATTGGGCTCATTTTTAATATTTCTGCCGCAGTTTTACAGCCCTTGGGTAATGGCAGTGTCATCACCTGTCTCAATGTGATTGGCAAAAACTTGCTATTTGTTTTTGCGGCGCTGGCCACCGTCTGCCTCATGTTTTTTTTGGGTATCACCATCATCATTGCGGCGGGAAATATAGCCTTTATGGTGAGGTGATCTGTTGATGGCGTACCTAGGGGAATGGATTAAACATATTGTGCTTATTATTTTGGTGGCCACTTTTTTAGATTTATTGTTGCCCAATACTCAGATGCGCCGCTACATTCAGCTGGTGGTCGGGTTGATCATTATCGTTCTCATCTTGTCCCCTATCCTGGAGCTGCTTCAAGTGGATCAAGAACGTTTTACAGTAGGCATTGAACAGCTGTTAGAACCTGATGAAGAGCCTCAACTTCAGTTTGAAGACCGTAAGGAAGCTGTAAAAGAGGTTCAAGATCGGGCTGTGCTGGAGGAAGTAAAACGGCTTTGGGCCCAGGAAATTAAACGGGAAGTGGAGAGAGAATTTGCTCTAAATGTTGAAGAGATAGATATCGATCTGGTTGTTGTTGATGGTCAAGCGGATGTGAACCAGGTTAAGCTGGTAGTGGCTCGCAGCGATGATGGAGCTGAAAGGGCACCTCACGGAGAAGGGGCCTTGGTAGAACCGGTGGTGATCGCCGTCGATTTGGAGAAAGAGGAACCGGATCAAATCGATGCACTCACCCGAGAAGAAGAAAAATGGAATGAAAAGCTATTAACATATTTTGATCAAAACTGGAATATATCTGGAGACAAGATAGAAATTTTTTGGACAGGGGGGTAATCTTGTGAATCAGTGGTGGAAGCGGATACAGCAACTGTTCGGAATGAAAAGTGATCAATCCGCCCCTGAAAGGACGAGCCAAACAAACCAGACAAAGAAGGAAGAGAAAGAGATGTCCTTCAGCCACTGGATTCTCATCTTAATTGCGCTGGGATTGGCCGCTGTTATCTTGTCTAATTATTTTTCAAAGGAAGAAGAGGCCCCCAAAACATTTTCCAGTTTACCCTTAACCCAGGAAGAGATGGTGGACACGGATGATGAAGCGATCGTCACTTTGGGCACAAGGAGTCAATTTACCACTTTGTCTCAATATGAGGAAGAACTGGAAAACAAGCTGAAAGAGATGTTAAGCAAAATTAAAGGTGTTGGTGAAGTGAGCGTCATGATTAATCTTGATTCTACGCAGGAAATGGTGGTGGAGAAAAATGTGCAAACACAGGAGTCAACCACTGAAGAAAGGGATCGTGAAGGGGGGAATCGGCAGATTAAAGATCAACAGCGCAATGAACAGGTTGTGATTTTGCGACAGGGAAATCATGAACAGCCCATTGTGGTTAAAACAACAAAGCCACCGGTGAGGGGGGTCCTGGTCTTGGCGCCAGGGGCCACGGATGTTCAGGTGAAAGCTTGGATTTCTGAGGCGGTTCAACGGGTATTGGATGTGCCGCCCCATAAAGTTTCCGTATTGCCAAAAAATCAATAGGAGGGAAAAGTGATGTTAAGAAGGCAAACCGTTTGGCTGCTCACCATGCTTACGTTAATGGTGGTATTATCCGCCTACTATCTCTTTAATGATCCTGAACAGCCAGATTACGCCGCTTTAAATGATCTCATCCAAGACAACCCGGACAGTCAGGAGATGGGGAATCATCAACATTTAGAGTCTTCTGAGCTGACTGATTCGGATGAGGAAAGTGCCACTAGCGCCGAAAGCGACGACGATCAATGGATTGACACCATCAGCCAAATCAACGGGGAGCTGGACGATGTGGAGTTCTCGCTGGATGAGATGGGTGACTCCCTCGATTTCTTTGTTGCTTATCGTATGAAACGGGATGAGCAGCGGGCTAAAAAGCTGGAAACCTATCAAGCCATGATGAACCGTCCCGATGCCACCGCCCAGACTGTTGCTGAAGCTCAAGCCAACATTGAAACTTTGTGGGATCAGGAAGAAGCTGAATATACCCTTGAAAATATGATTAAAGAGAGGGGTTATCCCGAAGCCCTGATCATTCATAATCAAAATGGAGGGATCACCGTTTTAGTGGAAAGTGAAGACGGCTTGGATCGAAAAGAGGTGCTTGATCTCATTCATTTGGTAAGGGAGCATACCCATGTACCTGGAAATATGATTTCAGTTAAATATCGCTAGAAACTTTACTGTGATTTATAATGACCTTGGGCCTGTTTTGTTCGTTTGGGCCGGGTCATTTATTTTTTTAATCAATAGTCAATATATGGTATAATGGGATGAGCTTTAAAGCCTCCCATTTAGGTAAAGGAGTGAGATCCTTGCTCAAATTAAATGAGATTAGGGAATTGCTAAACCTTATCGACCAATCTTCCATATCGGAATTTGAATATGAACATGATGGATTAAAAATCACCATCAAAAAGGAAGGGGACCCAACCGCTCGTCAAGACCAACAGATACCACCCAGTGGGGGAAGTGCTTCCTCAGTCTCAATTGAAACGAAGGAGGAACCCGCTACCCTGCAGGGTGGGCCAGCAGAGCCCGCAAAAGAGCAAACGGCGGATCAAGGCTTGCATCAAATCGTCTCTCCCATGGTAGGGACCTTTTACAGGGCTCCTGCCCCTGATGCCGATCCGTACGTGAAGGAAGGAGATTATGTTACCGAAGATACAGTGGTATGTATCGTGGAAGCGATGAAGCTGATGAATGAGATTGAAGCTGAAGTGAAAGGAGAAATTGTGAAAGTTCTAGTTGAAAACGGACAGTTGGTTGAATATGGTCAACCATTATTTCTGGTTCGAGTTGAGTAAGAAGGGGTTATCAACATGTTTAAAAAAATATTGGTTGCCAATCGGGGCGAGATTGCCGTTCGAATCATTCGAGCTTGTCGGGAGCTAGGCATTGAGACAGTGGCTGTTTATTCTGAAGCGGATCGGGACAGCCTGCACGTTAAAATGGCGGATGAGGCGTACTGTATTGGCCCACCATCCTTAAAAGAAAGCTATTTAAATTTAACCAACTTGATGAGTGTGGCCACCTTGACGGAAGCGGATGCCATTCACCCTGGATATGGCTTCCTCTCGGAAAATGCCGATTTTGCCGAAATATGCCGGGAGTGTAACATCACCTTTATTGGCCCGCCTCCGGAAGCGATTCAATTGATGGGAGATAAAGCGGCTGCCCGCAAGACGATGCGGCAGGCAGGTGTACCGATTGTACCGGGCTCAGAGGGTCTGGTTGAGAGTGAAGAGGAGGCCATCATGGTGGCTGAAGAGATCGGCTACCCGGTGTTGATTAAAGCGACAGCTGGCGGAGGTGGCCGAGGAATTCGGGTGGTCAGAACAAAGGAGGAGTTAGTCAAAAACTTTTTAATCACCAAAAATGAGGCTGAAGCGGCGTTTGGCCATCCGGGAATATACATAGAAAAATATATTGAGGATTTTCGCCATGTGGAAATCCAGGTGATGGCTGATCAGTATGGGAATATTGTTCATCTTGGGGAGCGAGATTGTACGATTCAACGGCGCCTGCAAAAGCTGATTGAGGAAGCCCCCTCACCTGCCCTTACGCCTGAAAAAAGGGAAGAGATGGGTAAAGCAGCCGTTCAAGCCGCACGAGCTGTCAATTATGTTGGGGCCGGAACCGTCGAGTTTATTTATGATCGGGACGGAAATTTTTATTTTATGGAGATGAATACCCGCATACAGGTGGAACATCCTGTGACAGAGCTGATCACAGGCATCGATTTGGTCAAGGAACAGATTACTGTGGCCAGTGGGCAACCGTTATCGTTCACCCAAGAGGATGTTCATGTCAACGGCTGGGCCATTGAATGCCGAATAAACGCTGAAGATCCTGACCGTAATTTTAGACCTTCACCGGGTCAAATTGAAATTTACCTTCCTCCAGGAGGTCCTGGGGTACGGGTGGATAGCTCCGTATATTCGGGATATTCCATCTCCCCCCATTACGATTCCATGATTGCCAAACTCATCGTCTGGGGAAGATCACGGGAAGAGGCCATTCAACGCATGCAAAGGGCATTGGATGAGTTTGTCATTGAAGGGATCGATACCACCATCCCTTTTCACCGCCGTGTCCTTAACCACGAAGCGTTTATTAAAGGTGATTTTAATACCCGCTTTTTGGAAAACTACTCATTGATGGAGTAGAGGAGGTGGTTTGATGGAGTCAGTTGATACCAGCCGCAATCAACAAGATATAGGGCGCGTGGAAATTGCCCCCGAAGTGATTCAAGTGATCGCAGGACTGGCTGCCAGCCAGGTGGATGGTGTCGCCTACATGAACGGAGGATTTGTAGGCGAACTGGTGGAAAGATTGGGGCGGAAACAGTTAAGTAAAGGTGTTAAAGTCCATTTAGGGGAAGAGCATGTGGTGATTGATGTGTCCATTGTGATCCAATATGGCGTATTTATCCCCAGGGTGGCCCAAAATGTGCAAAGTCAAGTCAAACGTCAGGTGGAAGAAAGCACGGGACTTGATGTTTTAGAGGTTAACGTTCATGTGGTCGGTATTGATAAGGTTAAATCTAATTTAACCGTGAATGAGGCGTAGGAATGAAGCGGAGAGAACTTAGAAAAATTGCGGTTCAAACCTTATATCAAGTGGCTCTGGCTGGGACGGACTGGAAAACGGCATTGGCCCATACATTGGACGGTAAATCAAGTGATCCCTATCTGGAGAAGGCGCTGGAAGGGGTGCTGACCCATTGCGCCGAAATTGATGAGCAGATTCAGAAGGCCTTAACCAACTGGAACCTTGAGCGTCTGTCCAAAGTGGATCACGCCATTTTGCGCCTAGCCGTCTATGAACTGCTTTTTGATGGGGAGACACCCTCTGCTGTGGTGATTAATGAAGCGGTTGAGCTGGGCAAGTTATTTGGTTCTGAAAAGAACGGGAAATTTATTAACGGCGTTCTGGCTGCTATTGTGCGTCAAAGAAGCAATGATGAATAGGGAGCCGATCGTTTATGTATGTACTGGGGATTGATACGAGCAATTACCGCACCTCCCTTTGTTTAGTGGACAGCCAATTTAATGTTGTGGCTGAAACCAATCCCTTGCTAGAGGTTCCTTCGGGTAGCTTAGGGATGCAACAATCCAAAGCGGTCTTTACCCATCTTAAGCAATGGCCGCATTTATTAAAACAGTTGGACTTAACAGCGGAAGTGCTAAAAGGGATTAAAGCCGTAGGGGTGAGCGTAAAGCCCAGGCCTGTTGAAGGCTCCTACATGCCAGTGTTTAAGGTGGGAGAGGTACTGGCCGAGACCATCGCCTATTTTTTGGGGGTGCCCTTATATAAAACCAGCCATCAGGAAGGACATATCGCTGCGGGCGAATACACGGTGGAAGGCAAGCTGCCGGACTCCTTTAGCGCCGTTCATCTTTCGGGGGGAACCAGTGAAATCGTATTGGTTAAACGCAGCTTATCAGGCTATGAGATTGATCCCCTTGGTCGATCATTAGATCTGGCCGCCGGTCAAATGGTGGACCGGGTGGGAGTGCGCCTAGGCTTACCTTTTCCAAGCGGATCTCAGCTGGAACAATTGGCTAAACAGTGGGAAGAAACGTCCCCTACTCCCCACTCCTTTCCAGTGATCCCGTCCTATGTTAAAGAGGCCAATTTCAGCTTTTCGGGACCGACCACTGCCGCTCTAAAGTTAATCGATTCAGGCAAGTATCAACCGGGTCAAATTGCTCGGGCTGTTGAACATCTACTGGTCAAAACGTTGGAAAAAGCGCTGCGCTATGTGATAAAAACTTATCAGTGCCACCATGTACTATTGGTAGGTGGTGTAACGGCTAACTGCTATTTACGACGCAAACTGAAGGAAAAGTTGGAACATCGGGCTGTGGGGGGCAAGCTTTATTTTGCCGATGTTGCCTATGCCACGGATAACGCCTTTGGTGTGGCTTGTTTAACCTTGCGTTGGCTTAATGGTCAATCGTAGGTTAAAGGACAAGCCACTCTCTTTATTTACATTGGTCTTAGGGAGGAGATGTTATGTCGGCCACCATAATTGATGGTCGGGCGATCGCCAGTCGGATGCGCCACAATTTGAAACTAGAGGTGGCCCGCCTTCAAACGGAAGGGATTACCCCAGGGTTGGCGGTCCTGCTTGTGGGCAATGATCCCGCATCTCACACTTATGTCAATGGAAAAGCAAAAGCGTGCTCTGAGGTGGGCATCCGTTCTCAAGTGTACCGTCTGCCGGAAACAACAACTGAAGAGGAGTTGTTAAAGCGGATAGACAGTTTAAATAACGACCCAACCATTCACGGTATTTTAGTCCAACTTCCGCTTCCCGATCATATCTCTCCTGATAAAGTGATCACCTCCATTTCGCCTGACAAAGATGTTGACGGCTTCCATCCGCTTAATGTGGGACGGTTAATGACAGGACAGCCCTCGCTGATTCCGTGTACGCCCCATGGTATCCTGCACATGATACGGACAACAGGTGAGTCTATTGCTGGAAAACATGCCGTGGTGGTGGGCCGGAGCAATATTGTGGGCAAACCGATGGCCATGCTTTTGTTACAAGAACATGCCACGGTCACCATATGCCATTCCAAAACGAAAGATCTGGCCTCTATCACCAGCCAGGCCGAACTGTTGGTGGTGGCTTGTGGTCAGCAAGAATTGATCGGTCCAGAGCACGTGGCTCCTGGAGCCCTGGTGATTGATGTGGGAATTCACCGCACCCCATCAGGCAAATTGGTTGGCGATGTTCGCTTTGAAGATGTGAAGGAAAAGGCAGGTTATATTACGCCTGTTCCGGGAGGAGTAGGTCCCATGACCATCACCATGCTGCTCTATAATACCCTTCAAGCCGCCCGGAAGATTGAGCAAGGTTAGATAGCTCCACGGGAAGGATGTCCAACATGACTGATCGTCACATTTTATCCGTTCAAGAGCTGACCCTCCAAATCAAACGGGTCATTGAACAAAACGAGGCATGGCGGGACATATGGGTAAGGGGAGAGATATCGAACTTTACCCATCATACTCGGGGACACATGTATTTTACCCTTAAAGATGAGCAGGCCAAAATCCGCTGTGTGATGTTTAGCCGCTTTAACCGCTGGTTAAAGTTTGAGCCGGAAAATGGTTTAAAGGTACTCATACGGGGGGAAGTTGGCCTGTATGAACGGGATGGGCAATACCAGTTATATGTTAAAGAGATGCAGCCTGATGGCATCGGTGCCTTGTATCAAGCGTTTGAAGCATTAAAGGAAAAGTTGCGGGCCAGAGGCTGGTTTGATCCGGAGCGAAAAAAACCAATCCCCTTTTTGCCTCAAAAAATCGCCCTGATCACTTCTCCCACTGGGGCTGCTGTGCGAGATATGATCACCACCATCAAGCGGCGCTTCCCCATTGTTGATGTGGTGGTTATCCCGGTTTTGGTTCAAGGGGAACAAGCGGCGGAAAGCGTTGCTCAGGCCATCCACCTGGCTCATCACTACCCCTTTGACCTTTTGATTGTGGGCCGGGGCGGCGGCTCAGTGGAAGAATTATGGGCTTTTAATGAGGAAGTGGTGGCGGAAGCCATTTACCATTCAAAGATTCCCATCATTTCTGCTGTTGGGCATGAAACTGATTACACCATCGCCGATTTTGTAGCCGACCTCAGGGCTCCCACTCCCACTGCTGCAGCTGAACTGGCCGTGCCGGTCTTGGCTGACTTGGAAAAACAGATTCAAACGATCAGCCGCCGTCTGATGGAGGCGATCAGCCGGCTGATTAAGGAGAAACGACATCAAGTAGGCCAACTGAAGAGCCGCTATGCTTTTCGTTATCCAGAAGCTCTCATTCAACAAAAGGAGCAGGCCCTGGATCAAACTTTGGAGCGATTGCTAAAAAATATGAAACTGTATTTAACCACCCATGAACAAGAGCTAGGTCAGCTCAGCTTTCGCTTAAAGCGAGCCCATCCCAGACAAAAGATTGTACAAGCGATCGATGAACATAAACGATTAAAACATCATTTACTCAAAGCGATGGCTTATTATCTGGCTCAAAAAGAGGATCGCTTGAAGCTACTCATCGCCCAAATGGATGGATCAAGTCCATTGAAAATCATGAGCAAGGGGTATGCTTTGGTGTATGATCGGGGGTTGAAAAAAATGTACCAATCAGTTAGGGAAATAGAACCTGGCCAAGGAATAGAAGTTGTGCTTCAGGATGGACGATTAGATTGTCAAGTATGGGGGATAAAGGAGGAAGAGAAGGATGAGCTTTTCCGAAGATAAGGAGGAAAAGGAAAGCCTGATGGGAGTGGAGCCTCAAGCCGAACAAGAATATAGTTTTGAGGAAGCCTTTAGCCAGCTGGAAGCCATCGTCGAACAACTGGAGGCAGGAGATGTGCCTTTGGAAAAAGCAGTGGCTCTCTTTCAAGAAGGGATTAAATTATCCAGCTTGTGCCATGCTAAATTGAAAAAAGCTGAGCAACAGGTTAATATCCTTCTGGATGAAGATGGTAAACACGTTTTTAAAGCGTTTAAGGTTGAGGAGGACACGGAGTGAGAAATCCATTTGACCAGGTGATGCAGGATCAAAAACAAGTGGTTGAACATGCTTTACACTACTACATGCATGAGCTTGATGCTCCCCATGAATTAAAAGAGGCTATGCAGTATTCCTTGCTGGCTGGGGGAAAACGTTTGCGTCCTATTTTTTTATTGGCAACTGTAGAGGCCTTAGGCGGAGATGTACAACAAGGGTTGCCGGCGGCTTGCGCATTAGAGATGGTTCATACGTACTCTTTGATCCATGATGATTTACCTGCCTTAGATAACGATGACTACCGTAGGGGAAAACTGACCAATCATAAAATGTTTGGGGAAGCTGTGGCCATCCTGGCTGGTGATGCCCTGTTAACCTATGCCTTTGAAGTTATAACGCGCTCTGATTCACTTTCACCGACGCAGCTGGTGGCCATGGTGAGAGAGCTAGCCTTTAGAGCCGGCCCAGCCGGCATGGTTGGAGGGCAGACGGCCGATGTCTTGGGAGAAGGAAAAAAATTAAACTTGGATGAACTCATTTACATTCACCGGCATAAGACAGGAGACATGTTGGTTTGTGCGGTTCGCCTGGGCTGCTATATTGCCGAAGCCACCCCTGCTCAGCTTCATGCCTTAACCCGTTATGCTGAGGAACTTGGTCTTGCTTTTCAGATTCAAGATGATCTTTTAGATATTATTGGTCAGGCTGAAAAGCTGGGCAAAGCGGTGGGAAGTGATCAAAGAAATCAGAAGAACACCTACCCATCCTTGGTGGGCCTCGATGAATCCAAAAAAGCGTTGGAAAGACATGTGCTTCAGGCCAAGGAGTTTCTCAAAGAAAGCGGCGCCAAACCCGATTATTTACTCTACCTGGCCGACCTTATGATTAAAAGAGAGTATTAAAGGGCATCCTCGAGAGTATTAAAGGGCATCCTCCCCCATCATTTGAGCTATATACCGGGGTGTGGTATAATCGGTTAGATAAATTTGGTTCGTGTCAAACAAGTTATTGTTACCTCCAAGGTGAGAGCGGATTTATTAAGTGGTGTGATGTGTCGATCAGAAAGCGAGGGTTAATATGCACCTCAACCAAATTGATTCACCTGAGCAAATCAAACATTGTACCACAGAAGAACTGGAACAGCTGGCCAAAGAGATTCGTCAATTTCTCATTGAGAAATTATCCAAGACAGGTGGCCACTTGGCTCCCAACCTAGGTGTAGTGGAGCTAACCCTTGTTTTGCACAAGCTGTTTGATTCACCTAAAGATAAAATTATCTGGGATGTGGGTCATCAAGCTTATGTCCATAAAATTTTGACCGGCAGAAAGGACCAGTTTGATACGCTAAGGCAATATAAGGGGTTGTGCGGTTTTCCCAAGCGATCGGAAAGTGTGCATGATGTCTGGGAGACCGGCCATTCCAGCACTTCCCTTTCCGCAGCCATGGGGATGGCGATTGCCCGGGATCAGCGGGGCTTGGATCATTACATTGTGGCTGTCATTGGTGATGGAGCATTAACAGGTGGGATGGCCTTAGAAGCGTTAAATCATATCGGGCATGAACAGAAAGATGTGATCGTTGTCCTTAATGATAATGAAATGTCCATCTCCCCTAATGTGGGGGCGTTGCATCACCATTTAGGCAAATTGAGAACGGCCAAACAGTATCAATGGGCCAAAGCAGAGATTGAATACTTGATCCGGAAAATACCCGCCATCGGAGGGAAATTGGCCAAGACGGCTGAACGGGTAAAAGACAGCTTAAAATATCTCCTGGTTTCCGGCATCTTTTTTGAGGAACTGGGCTACACTTATCTGGGTCCGGTGGATGGTCACAATATTGCTGAACTTCAATCATGTCTTATGCAGGCTAAACGAACCAAAGGGCCTGTCTTATTGCATGTGGTGACCAAGAAGGGAAAAGGGTATGCACCGGCTGAAGCGGACTCCGACACCTGGCACGGTGCTGGACCGTATAAAATTGAATCGGGCGAACTGATTAAAGCGGTCAATGCTCCCCCCAATTACAAAAATGTGTTTGGACAAGCTATGATTGAATTGGCGGAACAGGATGAACGCATCGTGGCCATTACGCCAGCCATGGCTTCTGGTTCAGGCTTAAATGCGTTTGCTCAACGTTTTCCCGACCGATTTTTTGACGTGGGGATTGCTGAACAGCATGCCGTCACCATGAGCGGTGGCTTGGCTATCGAAGGTATGAAGCCTGTTTGCGCCATCTATTCCACATTTCTGCAACGCGGGTATGATCAAGTGATTCATGATATCGTCCGGCAAAATCTAAATGTTTGTTTGGCCATCGACCGAGCCGGATTGGTGGGGGAAGATGGCGAAACCCATCAAGGCATATATGATATCGGCTTTTTGCGGCTATTGCCTAACATAACCATTATGATGGGCAAAGATGAGAACGAGTTTCGCCATTTGCTTTACACCGCCCTTCATTTAAACGGCCCAACTGCCGTTCGTTTTCCGCGAGGTAACGGCTTGGGGGTGGATATTGAACCCTTTAAACTGATTAAAGTGGGCCAATGGGAAGTGATTGAAGAAGGGCATCATGTGGCTATATTGGCTGTGGGACCGATGGTTGAGTTGGCTCAGAAAGCGGCGGAAAAGCTGGCAAAAGAAGGGTTAAAGCCGTATGTGATCAATGCCCGGTTTATTAAACCTCTCGATTATGACCTTTTAAGGGAGTTATATTCAAAAGGATTAAAGTTTCTAACGGTGGAAGAACATGCCATCAGTTGCGGCTTTGGAAGTGCTGTGCTTGAATTTTTCAACGAAGAGGGATACACCCATGTGACCGTGAAGCGACTGGGCATACCCGATCAGTTTATTGAGCATGGCAGTGTGGCCCAACAGCGGCAGGAAGTGGGGCTAACGGTGGAAAATATTATTCGTCACGTTCGGGGGCTTTATTTAACGGAAAGGAAGGTACAGCGGGCATAAAAAATGGAAAAACAAGGAAAGTCCAAGGAGCGGATCGATACCCTTTTGGTGCAAAGGGGTTTTTTTTCCAGTCGTGAACAAGCCAAACGTGCCATTATGGCAGGTTTGGTTTTTTCTCAATCGGAACGCATCGACAAACCAGGTACAAAAGTCCCCCTGGATATCCCGATAACCGTCAAGGGAGAGCCTGCTCCTTATGTTAGTCGTGGGGGCTTAAAATTGGAAAAAGCGATCCAAAGCTTTAAACTAAAGTTAAACGGTAAAGTGGTGGTTGATGTGGGCGCCTCAACAGGCGGCTTTACCGATTGTGCTTTAAAACATGGGGCCCGGCTTGTTTATGCCGTCGATGTGGGTTATGGGCAGCTGGATTGGTCTTTACGCAATGACCCTCGCGTCGTCGTCATGGAACGGACCAATTTCCGCTATGTAAAGGCTGAACAGTTTACTTTAGGTCAGCCTGATTTTGCTTGCGTCGATGTTTCTTTTATCTCGCTCCGCTTAATTTTTCCCGTTTTATTAACCGTCTTAAAGCCAGGCAGTGAAGCTGTCGTATTGGTTAAGCCGCAATTTGAAGCAGGAAAGGAAGAGGTGGGCAAAAAAGGGGTGGTGAAAAATCCCCACACCCATCAATGGGTGTTAAACCGCGTGAGCCAAGCTGCTCAGGAGACGGGTTTTTCCCTCAGAAATTTGGATTACTCTCCCTTTACCGGTGCCGAGGGAAACATTGAATTTTTACTTCATTTGTCAGTCGATCCCAGGCCAGGTTTAAGTGCCCCCTTTGAAGAGGAAAAGTGGCAAAGCTTGATCAAAACGGTGGTTGCAGATGCCCATCGCACACTGTTGGCTAGGCAGGCCAATAATCCTTAATTTTAAGGGTGCTGTAAGGAGGGGCTTGTGTTTGAGCAAGAGAAAGCGCCATTTGCGCATCCGGGAATTGATTGGAAAATATGAGATAGAAACGCAAGAGGAACTGGTTGAGTATTTGAAAAAAGATGGGTTCAACGTAACGCAGGCCACCATTTCTAGGGACATTAAGGAGCTTAGTTTAATAAAAGTGCCGACTGCTCAGGGCCGATACAAATATTCACTCCCTGCCGATCAGCGGTATAACCCCGAGGAAAAGCTGAAGCGGGTGATGAGTGACTGTTTTGTTAGCATTGATTACACCGAAAACTTAATTGTCCTTAAAACGTTACCGGGTAATGCGAACACAGTGGGCGTTCTTCTTGATCATCTTGATTGGCCTGAAGTGATGGGCAACATCAGCGGGGATGATACCATTCTCATCATCTGCAAAAAGAAAGAGGATGCCCCATTGGTGACCCAACGTTTGACAGATATGCTATAACCATGGGATAAGCGGGGGAAGACGGATGTTGGTGGAATTATCGATACGAAACTTCGCCTTAATTCCTTCTTTAACATTGTCTTTAAAGCCTGGATTAAATGTTTTTACAGGGGAGTCAGGGGCGGGAAAATCCATGATCATTGATGCCCTCGGGCTATTGGTTGGGGGACGGGCTTCCGTCGACTATGTGCGTCAAGGAAGCGATAAAGCAGAAATTGAAGCCCTGTTTATCCTGCCCGAAGTTCACCCTGCAAAGCAGATCTGTCATCAGCTGGGCATTGAATTATCAGACAATTCCCTAATCGTTTGCCGGGAAATCAGCACCTCAGGCCGCAATGTGTGTCGTCTCAACGACCGGTTGGTCACCTTGGCCACCTTGCGTGAGGTGGGCCAATTGCTACTTCAGATTCAGGATCAAAACGAACAACAGGACCTTTTAAATAGCAGCAAACATCTTGCTCTTTTGGATCGCTTTATGGAAGAGCAGATTGGCCAGACCAAGCGCTTGTATCAACAGGTTTACGACCAGTTGATCAGCATTAATCAAACGTTGAAACAACTGGAGCAAAATGAACGAGAGGCGCTACAACAGCTTGACTTTTTAAAATTCCAGTATGAAGAAATCCAAAATAGCCAGCTGGAAATAGGGGAAGATGAACGGTTAGAAAAGGAGAAGCACATCAAAAAAAATATACAAAAAATAGCTGAAGGCATTGGCCAGGCGCTGGATGTTTTATACGGCGAAAGAGGTGCTTTTGATTTAATGTCGGCTGCTTTAAGTCATCTTGAGCAGGCTTCTGCGATTGATGATTCCTTAGCCCCGCTTTTCGAACAGCTTTCATCGGCATATTACCAAGTGGAAGATGTCGTTCACCAGCTGCGCAAATATTACGATCAGATGGATTTTGATCCCCACAACTTAACCAGTTTAGAATCCCGTTTGGCTCAAATTGATCAATTAAAAAGGAAATATGGCTCCTCCATTGAAGAGATTTTAGCCTATGCAGAGAAAATCAAAACTGATATAGACAAGTTGGAAAACCGCTCCCAAGAAAAAGAACGCTTGCTGCAAGAACGGGATAAGATCCTTCCTCAACTGCTTAAAACAGTGAATCAATTGACCGAGTTAAGGAAAAATGCAGCTATCCAACTGGTACATGCGATTCAGAAGGAGTTAGCCGATCTGTATATGGATGGGACAGAAATGGAGATCCGCTTTTCAAGCTTACCCAGTGGAGGGGCCCAGATCGAATGGGAAGGGGCTAAGCGCTGGCTATCCCGGGAAGGCTGGGATAAAATCGAGTGGTTAATTGCCCCCAATCCAGGCGAACCGGCCAAACCGCTGGCCAAAATTGCCTCTGGTGGTGAATTAACCCGTCTTTTACTAGCCATGAAAACAGTGTTGGCTCAATCTGAGCCAGTCACCACCTTGGTGTTTGATGAGATTGATACGGGCGTCAGTGGCCGCGTGGCACAGGCTATGGCAGAAAAGCTGTACACCATTTCCTTAAAGCGTCAAGTGATCTGCATCACCCATCAGCCTCAAGCGGCCGCCATGGCCGATCACCATGTTTATATTCACAAAGAGACTGTTGCGGACAACACCTTTACTTCCCTGTCCGTATTGGATTACCAGGAGCGTCAAGTGGAAATTGCCCGCATGATGAGTGGCAAAAATTTAACGGAACGAAGCAAACAGCATGTGGAGGAGCTGATGGCTGAAGCGGAGCGAATCAAAGCCCATATACAACAACAGGTGGCCATTAGGTGAAGCTATCCATTTCAGGATAGCTTTTTTATATGGCCCCAGTTATATTTGTTCCAAGCGCAGGCAACATTATAGATAAGTTGCATGGGGGTGCAGGTGTAGGGAAGCAGGAGAGTGATCACGATTGAAGGAAAAAAAGATAAAACTGTTGGGCTTGTGCTTGGTGATGGGTCTCATTTTACTGGCTACCTCCACACCGTTTAAGGTTTTCTTTTCCATCCCTGATGAGATCAGGTTATTTGAAGGAAAACAGATAAGCTTCCCCTTTTCTCTCCCCGTTAATGGAGAGGTGACCAGCCATAATCCCCAAGTGGTCCATGTAGAACAAAACAGGGTGCGGGCTGTTGGCGCCGGAGAGGCAGATCTGGAGGTAAAAGTGGGCCACCTGCCTGTCAAACAGGTTAAAGTTAGTGTTTTACCTAACCTCAAGGTTTATCCTGGTGGTCAATCGATTGGCGTTCATCTTAAATCGGTAGGCCCTATAATCGTGGGCCATCATTTTGTGGAAACAGAGGAGGGGAAAATTTCCCCCGCTGAAAAAGCGGATCTTAGGGTAGGCGACATGATTTTAAAAGTTAACGGTGAAGAGATCAAACGGTTGGAGCAAATTAGCCGGCTGGTTAATCAGGCCGGAGAGAAAAATGAACCCCTTTCCATCGAAGTGCTTCGGGGAAGGGAGCGGATCACCTCAGAAGTGACACCTGTCTTTGATCCACATGAATCCAGTTACCGACTGGGAGCCTATATTCGTAATTCGGCAGCAGGTGTAGGGACCCTTACCTTTATTGATCCCAAGACAAAGGCCTATGGCGCTTTGGGCCATGTGATCACCGATGTGGATACCCAACGCCCAATAGTGGTGGGCAACGGAGCCATACTGGAATCAAGGGTGAGCGCCATTGAGAAAGGGGTTCGAGGAGGTCCAGGAGAGAAACTAAGTCACATTGATCAAAATAAAGTGTTGGGCAATGTGACCAAAAATACGCCTTTTGGCATCTTCGGTTACTTGAAAAAACCATTGCCAAATGGCGTGATGGATAAACCCATTCCCATCGGTTTAAGCGAAGAAGTTAAAAAAGGACCCGCCCAGATCCTTACGGTCGTTAACGGAAATAAAGTGGAAAAATTTGATATTGAAATCGTTGAGATTATGCCTCAACACTTTCCAGCTACCAAAGGACTGATCATTAAAGTGACGGATCCTGTACTGCTTAAAAAGACGGGCGGAATCATCCAGGGGATGAGCGGAAGCCCCATCATCCAAAATGGAAAGCTGGTGGGCGCTGTCACACACGTTTTTGTTAATGATCCCACCAGTGGGTACGGATGCTTTATTGAATGGATGTTACGGGATGCCGATCTATTAGGGGATGCACAGGAAAAACCAGACGCTGCCTAAAGCCGTCTGGTTTTTTTACGTGTCGAAACAGTACCCTTTTAATCGAAAAAAGGGTAAAATTATTTTTTTATGAAAAGATGGATAATTTAGCAGGAAGTCTCCTTTCAATGTCGAAAAATATATTGGATCAAAAAACGGTGAAATTTTGGTCAATGGTAAGGAGGCGGACATATTTTGGATCCTATAAAAATTGTTTTGGCAGACGACAATAGAGAGTTTGTGCAGTTGATGAAAGAATATTTCTCCAATCAAGACGATATGGAGGTTGTGGGCATCGGGCATAACGGGTTGGAGGTGTTGGAGATCCTGGAAGCGGAACAACCCGATGTCATCATATTGGACATCATTATGCCCCATGTGGACGGACTAGCTGTTTTGGAAAAAATAAGGAGTGACTACCGCCATTTAGATACCAAAGTGGTGATGCTAACCGCTTTTGGGCAAGAAGAGATTACCAAAAGGGCGGTGGAGCTGGGCGTCTCCTACTATATCCTGAAGCCATTTGAACTGGACATATTGGCCCAGCGCATCCGCCAGCTGATGGCGACCGATCGTGAGCAAGCCACCTTTTCACCATACAAAAATCAAAAAGTGAACGAAAAACCCTTTAATTCCGTCAGCTTGGATGAGCGGATCACCAGCATCATCCATGAGATTGGGGTGCCTGCTCATATCAAAGGTTATCTCTATTTGCGGGAAGCCATCATTATGGTGTATAACAATTTAGAACTTTTGGGCTCTGTGACCAAAATACTTTATCCAGATATTGCCAAAAAGTTTAACACCACCCCGAGCCGGGTGGAACGGGCCATTCGCCATGCCATTGAAGTGGCTTGGAATCGGGGCAACATGGATTCCATTAACAAATTGTTTAGTAACACGGTCAACAGCCACAAAGCGAAGCCTACCAACTCAGAATTTATTGCCATGGTGGCCGATAAATTACGGTTGGAGTATAAGGCGGGGTAAAAATTGGGTGGTATTGGTTGGTATAGATCTGCTGAAACCAGTTGATCAAAAAGGGAGTATATTTACTCCCTTTTTTTGTGTGTTTTAAATGGAGATTTGACCATACTAAGGAATGGATAATAGCTTAAGGAGCGAACAGCATGGCCAAATCTCACCAAGAAAGCGGTCCTGTTTATTTCCATCCACGAACGAAAACCTTAACCCAATGGATTCCAGAAGGGGCTTATGCACTATTGGATCATGCGGATATCGATGAGATGGCGGCCATGGGTTTGATTGAGAAAAAGGTGAAAGCCGTCTTAAATTATCAACCATCAATGACGGGAGAATATGCCAGCACGGGTACCTTGCGCTTAATCGAGGAGCGCATTCCCGTTTATGACATTGATCAGCCCCATCTGGTCAAAGGGCGCATGCAACAGGGACAACGAATTTGTTTAGCTGATGGCTTTTTGTGGCGCTTGGATGACGGTGGTGCCGTGAAACTTAGCCCTGTGACTGAATACACGCTGGATACCATCATGCTTAAATTGAATGCGGCCCGTCTAAATTTTAATCAGCAGTTTACATGGTTTGTTCAAAATACAGTAGAACACCTGCACAAAGAATTACCGAAAATCTTAAAACCGTTGGAGGTTCCCCCCCTCAAGATCAATTTGGAAAATAAACCGGTGGTGGTTGTGACCAGGGGAAGTGGCTATCGGGAGGATCTTCATGTTTTAGCCCCATATATCAAACAATTACAGCCGGTATTAATTGGTGTGGACGGAGGAGCCGATGCCATTGTGGACAGCGGATTTACCCCACATGTCATTCTAGGGGATTTGGACAGCATCTCTTCACGAGCTCTCCAATGTGGAGCGCAAATTGTGGTTCACGCTTATCCCGATGGATTTGCCCCCGGTTTACAGAGGATTCAAAGGCATGGCCTGTGTGCTTCCGTTTTCCGCTGTTTGGGAACCAGTGAGGATGCCGCTTACCTGTTAGCCCATCATGCTGGGGCTCGACTGATCATTTCCGTGGGCAGTCACTCCACGATGCAGGACTTTTTGGAGAAAGGGCGAAAGGGGATGGCCTCCACCTTGCTGGTCCGCCTTCTGCTTGGCAACAAGCTGATCGATGTCAAGGGGATTCATCATCTGTTTGCTGGAAGAAAGGATTGGGCAGTTTATGACCGACGTGAGCATCATCATACCCGCTTATAATGAGGAAGATTATATCGGTTCAACGTTAAAAGCTTTAACTGAAGATCCATCGTGGTACAACGAGTTGATTGTGGTAGACGACGGGAGCACCGATAAAACCAGCAGGGTGGCCAAGCAGTACGTCTCGCAAGTGATCAGCTTGCCTTACAATCAGGGGAAATCAGCGGCACTAATGGCCGGTGTGGCCCATTCATCAGGTGCTTTTCTGGTCTTTCTGGATGCTGATTTAGGCGATTCAGCCCGGTTGGCCCAAAGGCTTGTTAAGCCTGTTCAAGAAGAAGCGTGTGACATGTCCATTGCCATTTTACCCCCGACGACGGAGGGGGGCCTTGGAATCGTTAAAAACTGGGCTAAGAGAGGAATTTATGATCTTACGGGGGTGTGGCTTACAGCACCCTTATCGGGCCAGCGCGCGCTGCGTAAAAAGGAGTTTTTAAGCACGTACAAAGGTGATCAGGGCTTCGGTTTTGAAGTGGGATTAACCATCGACTACCTTCGGGCGGGGTACCGCATCAAAGAGATTGAAATTCCCTTTGTCCATCGGCAACATGGCAAAACATGGGCTGGTTTTTGGCATCGCTTTAAACAAGGGTTGGCTGTCAACCAAGCGTTGAAGGTGCGTTAAAATGATACCCCAGTGGCTTGGAAAGGAGAGACAACCATCCTCATTTACCTCGTGACGTTAGCAATCTACGCCTTTTCAGCATGGCAGTTAACAGTCAAAGGGTACCCAGTGTTTATCCGACAGGGTTGGCTCTGCCCAAATTACCGCGGTGAACCCATTGTTCAAGGTTTTGGCATTTATTTTTTCATCCATTATCTGCTATTTATCGTCATGATAAAAGGCATCGCTTTTGTTTGGCCCAATTCTTTACCCGCTTTACCCTATGAAGCGGTCGTTTTCAGTTTTATTTTATCTAGCTTATCGGTGATGGGCTGGATCGATGATCATTGGGGAAATCGCTTAATTAAAGGATTGAAAGGGCATCTCCTTCTCTTCTTAAAAAAAGGGAAGATCACCACCGGACTAGCCAAAGCCGTTTTAGGATTGATGCTGGCTCTCCTGGTGAGCCGGCCACTGAGCGCCTCTTTCTGGAACTGGATGCTATTCATCCTGGCCATGGTTTTTAGCATCCATACCTTTAACTTGCTTGATGTACGTCCTGGGCGCGCCATAAAAAGTTACTGGCTGTTTACGCTTTCACTACTCCCCTTTTTTTCCCAACCCTCCCTTTATTATCTTTATACCCCCAGTTTGGTGACCACATTGATTTTGTTTCAGTATGACCGAAGGCGGCTAGCCATGTTGGGGGATGCTGGTTCACTAACGCTGGGGGGGATTTTTGGGTATCAGCTTATTTTGGACGCTCCCCATGCTTTGATCATTCTGTGGACCCTTTTTTTCCTCTTTATCACCATTTTGGCTGAAACAACCAGTTTAACGGAGGTGATTAAGAAAAGGGCTTGGCTTAATCGCTTGGACCACTGGGGGATCATCAATGATTAGTCCGCTTAATCATCCAAATCGTCTTTGAAGCGCTTGCCATAGCGCCTTTTTTTATCTCTAAAATAGATAAACCCGCCTACAAAAGCTAATCCCCCTAAAAAAAAGATTAATCCCAGGGCAAAACTGAGTCCGTTAAAGCCCTGTTGTGCAAAATAATCAAAAAGTACATCCCGCATGATTTTCCAGCCGTACATGCTAATGGCGATGGGCAGGACTAAAAAGAGTAAAGATACAATTCGTGAGATGGTCAATAGTTTTTCATCCCCTTCTGCCAACTCTCGATATAAACTGTACACAACTGGAAATGAAATGTCTATGTTGGCTTTCCGTGATTGCAGGAAAGAAAAGTTAAGGTTAAACTGGTGGTGTATGTAAAAAAATTTAAATCTATTTAAATCCTGCGCATATGATGTATTAAAGGACAAGAATGATTGGCGGATATATTCACTGTTGTTGGGATGGGATGAAGAGAAGCGGCATTGGGAGGAGGGCTTATTTTATGCTTGAACAGACCCATGAAAAAGCGACATTGTCGCCTGAGACGTTGAGAAAAATGTATTATATTATGCTCCTTGCCCGCAGGCTAGATGAGCGGATGTGGATTTTAAATCGGGCTGGAAAAATTAACTTTACCATATCCTGTCAGGGACAGGAGGCAGCCCAAGTGGGGGCAGCCTTTGCCCTTGACCGCAATAAAGATTATCTTTTGCCTTATTATCGAGATTTGGCCATGGTGCTCACCTTTGGCATGACCCCTCGAGAAATTATGCTCTCGGCTTTTGCCAAAGCGGAAGATCCCAACAGTGGGGGGAGACAGATGCCAGGCCACTACGGCTGTAAGCGGCTGCGCATCGTAACAGGATCATCGCCGGTCACCACCCAGGTTCCCCATGCTGTCGGCTTAACCTTGGCCGCTAGAATGGACGGCAAAGATTTGGTGGCGCTGGTTTCCTTTGGAGAGGGGTCTAGCAATCAGGGTGATTTTCATGAAGGCCTCAATTTTGCTGGTGTACATAAATTACCCGTCATCTTTTTCTGCGAAAACAACCAGTATGCCATCTCCGTCCCTCTTTCCAAACAGCTGGCCTGTCAAAGTGTGGCTGAACGAGCTGCCGGTTATGGCATGCCGGGCATTAAAGTGGATGGCAACGATCCCCTTGCTGTTTATCAAGCGGTGCGTGACGCCGTTGACAGGGCAAGGAAGAACCAGGGGCCAACATTGATCGAAGCGGTCACCTACAGGTTGCTACCCCATTCCAGTGATGATGATGATCGCACTTACCGGGATCAGGCCGAGGTAGAAATAGCGAAGCAAAAAGACCCCTTGGTCACATTTAAACATCAGCTATTAAATAGCCGCACATTAACGGAGGATGATTTTGAGGAGATGGAGGAGCAGGTGAAAAGGGAAGTGGATGAGGCCACTGAATATGCGGAAAATGCCCCCTTTGCCCGTCCGGAAGACGCATTAAAGCATGTTTATGCCGAGTAGGAGGAGTGGTTTGTATGGCTCAGCTCTCATACATTCAGGCAATCACCCAGGCGCTAAAAGAGGAGATGGAGTCCAATCCCAAGGTATTTGTTTTGGGGGAAGATGTGGGCAAACGGGGGGGTGTGTTCCGGGCCACATTAGGTTTATATGAACAATTTGGGCAGGAGCGGGTGATTGATACTCCCTTGGCCGAATCGGCCATTGTGGGCGTGGCCATTGGTGCAGCTGCCTACGGCTATCGGCCAGTGGCTGAGATTCAATTTGCCGATTTTATTATGACAGCGGTCAATCAGATCCTTAATGAGGCTGCCAAATTTCGGTATCGTTCCAATAATGACTGGACATGCCCCGTGGTGATTCGGGCCCCCTATGGAGGAGGGATACACGGAGCGTTGTACCATTCCCAAAGTATAGAATCCCTTTTTTGCAGCACGCCCGGTCTGGTGGTGGTGGCCCCATCCACCCCGTTTGATGCCAAGGGTTTGTTAAAGGCAGCCATCCGATCTGAAGATCCGGTTTTGTTTTTGGAGCATAAAAAGTGCTACCGCTTAATTAAAGGGGAAGTGCCTTCCGAAGAGTATGTGCTGCCCCTGGGCCAGGCGGAAGTGAAGCGGGAAGGAAAGGATGTCACTGTCATTACGTATGGATTGATGTTACACTATACCCTTCAAGCTGCGGAAAAGCTTGAACAGGAAGGGATTAGCACCCATGTTCTTGATCTGAGAACCCTCTATCCCTTGGACCAAGAAGCCATTCTAGAGGCAGCCAGGAAAACGGGCAAGGTGCTTCTGGTGACTGAAG
Source organism: uncultured Bacillaceae bacterium (assembly GCA_937927935.1). GTDB lineage: Bacteria > Bacillota > Bacilli > Caldalkalibacillales > Caldalkalibacillaceae > CALFAC01. Next base: position 13,828 of record CALFAC010000162.1, on the reverse strand, counting down.
ATAATAAGGAAGGCAGTCTGATCAGTGAAGTTGCCGCTATTATTGCTGAACACGCTTTGTTTGATCTTGATGCTCCCATAAAACGTTTAGCCGGTCCCGATATTCCAGCTATGCCGTTTGCTCCGCCCTTGGAGGAATTTTTCATGATCACACCAGAACAGATAGAAACGGCCATTCGGGATTTAGCCCGATTTTAGAGGAGATGGGGAATTGGTTAAGGAGGAAGCAGCATGGTAAAAGAAGTGATTATGCCTCAATTGGGGGAAAGCGTGACCGAGGGCACGTTGGACAGATGGCTGGTTAAGGAAGGCGACTATGTAAATCAATATGATCCCTTATGTGAAGTGGTGACCGATAAAGTGAATGCGGAGGTGCCCTCAACCTGCAGCGGCATTGTATCTAAGATCGTGGTGGAAGAAGGCCAAACGGTGGAAGTGGGCCGTTTGATTTGCTATATTGAGGTTCAGAGTGACTCCGTGGATGATGATAAGGTGGAGGAGAAAACCACCACACGTAATGGGGATCTATCGTCGACAGGAGAAGCGGGTCAGTCTACCCAAACGAATCGGTATGCACCTTCCGGTCCTCATCCTGGTTATTCACCCGTTGTGCGCAGGTTAGCGAAGGAGCATGGAATTGATTTAGAAACAGTTACGGGTACCGGTAAAGACGGACGCATCACCCGCAACGATCTTTTGCGAATCATTGAGGAAAAAGAGGGCTCAACGGTTGCCTCATCTACGAACCCTAAAGTTGATAGACTACCCGGGCAAGAAAGCGATCTACATATCCCCCTTACACCTGTTAGACGGGCGATTGCCAATAAGATGGTCCAAAGTAAATCTGAAATTCCCCATGCCTGGACCATGATTGAAGTGGATGTGACTCAACTGGTCCAGCTTAGAAGCAAAATAAAGGAAGAATTTAAGCAAAAACATGGTTTGCGCCTCACTTATCTGCCCTTTTTTATCAAGGCAGCAGCAGCGGCACTGCAAAAGTTTCCTCAGGTTAACTCCCAATGGGCAGGGGATAAAATCATTCAGAAGAAGGAGATCAATATATCAATCTCCGTCGCTACCGAGGAAGCCCTTTTTGTACCGGTGATTAAGCAGGCGGATCGCAAAAACATCCTGGAATTGGCGAGGGCCATCCATGATTTGGCCAACCGTACGCGGGAAGGAAAGCTGACCCCTCAAGATGTTGAAGGAGGAACATTTACTGTAAACAATATAGGTTCCTTTGGCACCATTTTGTCCCAGCCGATTATCAACTATCCGCAGGCGGCCATCTTAAGTGTGGAAGCGATCAAGGAACGGGTGGTGGTCATTGACGGCATGATCGCAGTGCGCCACATGGTCAATCTGTGCCTATCCCTTGACCACCGGATACTGGATGGTCTGGTTAGCGGTCGCTTTTTAAAATATATCAAAGATCAACTGGAGCAGATGGGGGAAAATTTTGACCTTGGTGAGGTTGGCTTAAATTAGCGTATTGGTAAAACATGTAAAGCATTCAGCTTGGGGAGCAGCGGCTCCCCTTTTTATGCAAATAAAGTATGTAGAGGCTGATTGGTCTGGTGGCGATATGATAATGTATAATAGAGATAATTTTAATCGTGCTAAAGACAATTCCGTTAAAGAAGAGAAATGCAGTGAGGAGGGTGGGGGCAGTGGAATGGAACGAGCGCTGCTTTAACACCTATATCTTTTCAAAACCTCAGCCTTATCACCCGATCTGGAATAAACAAAAGGAATGGGTCAACCAAATTGACCAGGGCCGACGCCTTCCCTCGCTATTATTACTGGAACATCAGCCGGTCTATACTTTGGGGCGCAGCGGTCACGACGAACATTTGTTGATTTCCAAAACGCATTGTGCAGAGCTGGGGATTGAACTGGCCTATATTGATCGTGGGGGAGACATCACTTTTCATGGGCCAGGTCAACTGGTGGGCTATCCTTTAATCATGCTTCATCAGTGGCAGAACGATGCCCATCTTTATTTACGTAAATTGGAGGAGACCATCATTACCACCCTGGCGCAATTTGGCATTGAGGCTGGTCGAAAGCCCCCCTATACGGGGGTTTGGGTTAAAGATGAAAAGGTGGCCGCGATAGGGGTCAAGTTTAACCGAGGCCGTCATTCCAAAAGTTTCATTACCAGCCATGGGTTTGCGCTTAACGTCAATACCGATTTAACCTATTTTGAATATATTATTCCCTGTGGCATTCGCCAGTATGGAGTAACCTCAATGGCTAAGCTGCTAGGCCATCCGTGTGATCTCGATGAAGTGATGGCCGTCTACCGGCAAGCCTTCGCCGAAGAATTTCAGTTGGAAGAGATCTTAGTAGAAAAGGCCGACACCCATCAATAATGTGGTAAGCACCAAGGCGACGATCACAATATAAACCACCGCTTTGACCAGCTTCTTGGGAAGCATGATTTCAACCTCCTTTATGAAAAGGATATAGGCGTTACACTTTATCTTAAGCATAGATTGTCCTGCATTGCAACCATCCAACGGGCTCGTTGGAAAAGATAGGGAGGGTGTAGTTTTGATCAATCACAAGCGGCTGCTAGACTTATTCTTGGAACTTGTTCAAGTGGATAGCGAAACGAAAGATGAACGAAAGATATGCGATCTGCTTAAGGAAAAGCTGCATCATTTAGGACTGGACGTCTTTGAGGATCATAGCGCCCAAAAAACGGGGCACGGAGCGGGCAACTTGATCGCCTCGCTCAAGGGAAACGACAATAGGGCTCCCTCCCTTATGTTTACAGCCCATATGGATACGGTGAAGCCGGGACGGGGCGTTAAGCCGGTGGTGGCTGATGGCTATGTTCAAAGTGATGGTCAAACCATCTTAGGCAGTGATGATAAAGCCGGTATCGCGGCTATCTTAGAGGGGCTACTGGCGGTCAAAGAACAAGGGATAAGTCACGGCGATATACAGGTGATCTTGACCGTGGGGGAAGAGGCTGGCTTAGTGGGGGCTAAAGCCCTTGACCCCACCCTGATTGAAGCACAACTGGCTTATGCCTTTGATAGCGATGGACCGGTGGGAGATATCGTTGTGGCAGCACCGACCCAAGCCAAGCTGGATGTGATGGTTTATGGTCGTTCAGCCCATGCCGGTGTTAATCCGGAAGATGGCATTAGTGCCATTCAGCTGGCCTGTCAAGCCATTGCCCGGATGCCCCTGGGACGTATCGACAAGGAGACGACGGCCAATATTGGGCGGTTTGAGGGGGGAGAAGCCACCAATATTGTATGCGATCAAGTCCATATCTTAGCGGAGGCGCGCAGCTTAAACCCAGAAAAATTGAAGCATCAAGTTGAAGCAATGGAGCGCTGCTTCAAAGAGGTGACCCGTAAAGCGGGCACTTCATGTGAAGTAAAGGTGGAGATCATGTACCCTTCCTACCGTTTTACGGATCAGGATAAAGTGGTTCAGGTGGCAAAACGGGCCATCAGGCGCATTGGTCGCACGCCTCGCCTATTGGAAAGCGGGGGTGGTTCAGATGCCAACATCTTTGCCGGTTATGGGATACCTACTGTCAACCTGGCCATCGGCTATGAGAATATACATACCAAGTCGGAGCGAATACCACTAGAAGAATTGTATAAAGCTGCTGAATTGGTGGTGGCCATTATCCAAGAGGTGTATCACGATCAATATGAAGGCAGGAGTTGAGATTATGAACAAGATTATCTTTTCCGGCATCCAACCAAGTGGTTTAATTACCATTGGCAACTATTTAGGGGCCATGCAACATTTTGTTCGCCTGCAGCAAGAGGCAACCTGTTATTACTGTATTGTGGATTATCATGCCATCACCGTGCCCCAGGAACCCGAAGCGTTACGGGATAACATCCGCCGTTTGGCCGCTCTTTATTTAGCTGTTGGATTGGATCCCAAGCGGGCCACTCTGTTTATTCAATCGGACGTTCCTGAACATACCGAATTGGGCTGGATTTTAACCTGTCATTCTTACATGGGTGAATTGGAGCGGATGACCCAGTATAAGGACAAATCGAAAAAAATGAAGAGCATTCCAGTGGGGCTCTTCGTTTACCCTACCTTGATGGCGGCCGATATCTTGCTATACCAGGCTTCCCATGTTCCTGTAGGGGAAGACCAGAAACAGCATCTGGAGTTAACCCGGGATCTGGCTCAGCGGTTTAACCACCGTTATGGCGAAGTGTTTACCATACCGGAACCTGTTATCTCTACCCAGGGTGCTCGCATTATGTCTTTAGATGATCCGACAAGCAAAATGAGTAAAAGCAATCCCAACCCCAACAGTTATATTTCCCTGCTGGATGAGCCCGACGTGATCGTTAAGAAAATAAAGCGGGCTGTCACCGATTCCGATAACGAGATCAGGTACGATCCCGTAGAGAAGGCTGCCATAAGCAACCTGATGACCATCTACAGTCAATTTAGCGGACTATCTTTAGCGCAGATTGAGGAACGCTTTAAAAACAGCGGTTACGGCCAGTTTAAAGGAGAACTGGCCGAGGTGGTCGTGGAAGCGCTTGCCCCGATACAGGAGCGGTTTAAGGCCATATACGCTTCAGATGAGTTGGAGCGCATTTTAAAAGAGGGGGCCGAACAGGCACGCATAGCGGCCCAGAAAACATTGAGGAAGGTGAAAAAAGTCCTGGGAGTGGGTCTTAATAACTAGATGCTGGCCTGGGTGACCCCAGGCCACTGTGTCAAACGCTGCTGAATAAAGGCAAGTTATGCGCTTGCTCGGGAAATAATCCTTGATTTTTTCTCGGGAAATTAGAGTTTATATGTTTTAATGGTTTATATGTTTCAAAAGGGAGAGATCAATGACAAAAAGACACAACCTAGATTTTACCCAAGGGGATATCAAGAAACACCTTTTTCATTTTTCGTGGCCCATTTTTATGACCAACTTGCTGCAGTCTTCGTATCAGATTATAGACAGTTTATGGGTGGGTAATCTGATCGGCGATGACGCTTTAGGCGCTGTTAGCCTTTCATCCGCAGTTATCTTTACCGTCCTATCCTTTATAATCGGGATCAATGGGGCCACTTTGACGGTGTTGTCCCAAAAGCGGGGAGCCAATGATGAAGAAGGATTAAAACAGGCTTTAAATGCCTTTGTGGTGATTCAAGGATCATTGGCTCTTTTTCTTTCATTCCTTGGCTTTGTTTTTTCGGGCACCATATTAAACGGGTTAGGGACACCTGCTTCTCTTTTTCCCTTGGCTCAAAGCTATTTGCAAGTTAACTTTTTGGGGATTATTTTTTTGTTTGGTTACAACTTTATAGGGACTGTGCTCAGGGCCATGGGCAATAGCAGTGCACCTCTTCGCTTTGTCACCATAGCCGTCATCCTCAATACCTTTTTATCACCCCTGTTTATCGCCGGGTTTAAGTTGGGGATCTCAGGGGCAGCCCTTTCCACGGTATTGGCCCAAGGTGTTTCATTTGTTTACGGTTTGTACTACTCGATCCGGAAAGCGGGGGTTCCATACTCTGTGCCCTGCCTTCCATCAAAAGAGTTGGTTAAAGTGATTGCCAAACTGGGCATTCCTGGCGGATTGCAGATGGTGGCCATCTCTGGAGGATCTTTGGCCATTATGTCCGTGGTGGCCTCTTTTGGAGGTGCAGTGGTCGCCGGCTTTGGGGCGGCCCAACGCATTGAACAGTTAATTATGCTGCCCGCCGTCACATTGGGCTCTGCTGTTCAAAGCATGGCGGGCCAAAACATAGGGGCTAATAAGTGGGAGAGAGTCTCCGCCATCGCCTATCAGGGTTGTATGGCTATTGTGCTTGTCTCTCTGCTGATTGGGGCAGCCGTTTTCATAGGTTCAAGTTGGCTGATTCAACTGTTTATCAGCGAAGCGGATTCCATACAATTTGGAAAAACCTATTTAAAAATCATCGCCTTTTTCTTTCCCTTTTTAGGGCTAAACTTTGTTTTAAACGGCATCGTCCGTTCAGCGGGGGCCATGTTTCAAGTGCTGGTTTTAAACATTATTTCCTTCTGGGTGTTGCGTTTCCCATTGTCTTACTTGTTTTCTGCTTGGAGAGGCGAGGAAGGAATCGCCTTAGGAATTGGCTGCAGCTTTGTCATCAGCAGTATGATTGCTGTTTTGTATTATCGGTTTGGCAACTGGAAAAATTTAAAGCTGTTTAAACCAACTAAACCGGCTCAATCCAATTAGCCGGCGGGCTTAGCCCGCCTATTTTTTACCCTATTGGCAATTTATACAAAATTATATCATTATTTGCAGGAATTTGAATCAATTTGTAGAAATAGTAAAAATATATCCGACTGATGGATGGGGGTGAAAAAAGTTGGAATAGATGCAACTAAAGTTGTGAATCAGCTCTTGAGTAGCGCCTTTAGGCATAGGGCGAGCGACATTCATTTAAAACCGCAGGAAAAAGGGGCTGAAATTTGGCTGCGCATCGACGGCCGTTTAACCTTGTGGCGTAAGCTCACTCTTCACCAATTAAAAGCAATGGTGAACCGCCTCAAGTTTATTGCCAACATGGATGTGGCCGAATCAAGGCGGCCCCAAGACGGATCAGTGGAGCTATCTTTCGGAGAGGAAAATGTTCAGTTACGCCTGGCCACCCTTCCTTCTCTGTTTGGCGAGAAAATGGTGATCCGTCTTTTTCCTCTTAGCCAGCAGTCCCTAACTTTGAAACAGCTTGGTTTTACCCCCATGCAGTATGAAACCATTCAACGGTTAATTCAACTTCCCCATGGTTTATTACTGATCACCGGTCCCACCGGTTCTGGCAAAACCACCACCATGTATAAAATTTTGGAGCGATTGGCTGAAGATCATACAAAAAATATTTGTAGTTTGGAAGATCCCGTGGAGATGCGCCTGCCCGCCTTAACCCAGGTACAGGTGAATCAGCGGGCTGGTATCAGTTTTGCGTCCGGGTTGAGGGCTCTGCTTCGCCAAGATCCCGACATAATTTTTGTGGGGGAAATCCGGGATGAGGAAACGGCAGAGATAGCGGTCCGGGCCGCTTTAACTGGCCATATGGTCCTCTCCACCTTACATACCTTTGATGCGGTGGGAGCCGTGGTCCGTTTGCTGGAGATGGGTATTAAACCGTATTATTTGGCCAGCGCCTTAATTGCTGTTTTAGGGCAGAGATTGTTTCGTTTATCGTGTCCCTATTGTCAAGGGAAAAAGTGTACAGCCTGTTTTCATACGGGTTATTTAGGACGAAAAGGGGTGTATGAGGTAGTGCCCATCACAGCTCCCTTAAAACGGGCCATACAAGATGGGAGCCCTGAAGGCCAGTTGCGGCAAATCGTACGACAGATGAATGTGCCTTCCATCGGAGATCACATGTTACGCAACTATGCCATTGGACTGACAACCTGGGAGGAATGCCTTCCCTTCCTCTTGGCCGAACAACACTTTACGCATGGATTTTGAATGTGGTGAACGGAAATGCAACGTAAAAATCGGCTTCTTTCCCTTTATGTTCAGGAACACTTGTTAACGCAGTTAAGCCAGCTGCTTGAGCAAGGCTATTCCTTAAATCAGGGACTGAAAATCTTAGTCGCTTCAAGCCGGGGACGGGTTAAACAGGTAGTGCATCAATTGGAAGCTTTGGTTTCCAATGGTCGACCTTTGTCTGAAGCCTTTGAACGGTGCGCATTTTCCCACGATGTTCTGGTGATGGTGGCCCAGGCTGATCTGCATGGCCATTTAAGTCAAGCTTTAATGAAGGCCAGTGAATGGAAACGGCGGCAGATTAGATTTCGGGCCGAGTTGAGAAAAGCGGTTACTTATCCGGCGATTTTGTTCGTTTTGATGATCATCATTCTTTTTCTGTTAATCCAATTTGTGATTCCCCAGTTTTTATTCTTGTTTCATACGTACGACCTGACCATGCCTAAATCGACGCAATTGATCTTAGCATTTTTTTATGGTTTGGGCCAGTATGGTCCCCTTTTTATCGGTTTAATCCTACTTAGCCTCTTAAGTGTTTTACTTTTATACAAAAATATCGTTTGGCAAGAGAGGCTCATCGCCCTTCTCTTGCACATACCCGGGCTTAAGACAATGATTCAAACGATGATGACCATTATGTTCTGCTCCCAGTTAGGTTACATGCTATATGCTCATGTCTCCCTTTATCAAGCCTTATTAAAAATGGGTCAAAACAGCCGATCGTTGGTGGGGAAAAGAGCCCAGGTGATCGCTGATCAACTCCTATTGGGACAAGGTTTATCGACAGCTGTGGAAGGTGAAAAGTTGTTTGTGGCTGAATTGTCCCAGGTGATCTACTTTGCCGAAAAAAACGGCCAGTTGGGTCACCAATTAATTCAATATGGTCACTATTTGGAATCTTTTATGGTTGACCGCTGGCTTGCTCGATTGAAATGGATTGAGCCCATTCTGTTAACAGTCGTTGGTGTCGCTACCGCCTATCTGTTTGTGGCCTTGTTTATGCCTGTTTTTCAATTGCTGGAGGCTATGTAGCTTTAGGTGGGAGGTGCACGATCGGTGAATCGTCGGCAAAGTCAAGCTGGGTTTACGCTGGTAGAGATGTTAATTGTTTTATTTATTATCGGTGTTTTGCTCCTGATCATTATGCCTAACATCTCAGACAGTGGAGCGAAGGCCCAACAAAAGGCGTGTCAAGCCAATATCAATCTGCTAAGTGCTCAAGTTGAAAGTTATTACCTTGACCATCAGCACACCTACCCTCCAGATATTGAAGCGCTTGTTCCTCAGTATATAAAGCAGGTTCCAGTCTGCCCCCTTCATCCCGATAAAAATGACGCCTATACGATCACGGAGACTGGTGAAGTCAAATGTAAGTACCATGACGATCTTAACTCCAAGGAGGATCGGAGTGATTAGACTGGCGCCATGGATGGGTCAGAAAAGAGAGGATCAATGGGGGTTTACCTTGATCGAAATGCTCTTGGTTGTAGCTATCCTGTCCATTGTGCTTAGTTTAGTTCTTCCTTTATTGGGCACCACGGAAAACGTGTTGGAGCATGAACAATTTTTTCAACAGCTGGAGGACGATTTATTTTTGGCTCAGCAGAAGGCCATCACTGAATCAGCGGTGGTGGAGGTGATGTGGAATATGAGTGCCAAAACTTATTTGATCCGCTACCGCCATGGCGATATGATTGCTCAGCGCTCCTTTCCACCCGGTTTATCGGTTAGCACCAATTTTGACCGGCATCGCTTCCACTATAACCGCTACGGTCATATTAGTCAGGGTGGGCGCCTTTTTTTCGTTTACCCCGTTGGAGAGCGGACAGCGATGAGGGAATATATATTTCAAGTTGGTACCGGGCGGTTTAGGGTTGAAAAACGATGAGAAGCCAAAAGCATATTACAGAGGCTGGATTTTATCTGGTGGAAGCCATGTTGGCCTTGGCCCTCTTTGCGCTTTTTTCTACCACTTTGTTAATGGCGTGGCAAAATCTGGCTAATCAGAAAGCTGAACAACTGATGTTAAGTTATGCCCTTGACATAGCCCAGGATGAACTGGAGCTATTCCAGCAGGCCAAGAATCAACAGGGGGAGTCTATTCGGCAGGTTAGTGTGGCGGGATATCAGTATCAGGTGGTTTGGAACGTGCGGGATGCAGAAGGATGGGAAGAGGGGGTGCTGCAGATCAAATGGCAGTTGCCAAGCGAAAAAAATCAGCAGATCCAATTTATCCTGTACCGCCTTCCTCTGGACATACCATAGCTGAACTCCTCCTCTATCTGGGACTGATTGTTTCCCTCACCATGGTATTGTTCCCCTTGTTACAGCAGATTCGGACAACAGCCACCCACGATTTGGCCCAGCTCCGCCTTGATCGGGAATGGCAACTGTTTATCCAACAACTGGAAAGAGAAGTGAACGAGGCTGAGTGGTATGCGGTTCACAATGGAAAACTTGAGTTGGGCGTTAACAACCAACTGGTCACCTATGAGCGTTATGGCAACGTTGTGCGACGTAGAGTGTTTGGGGAAGGGCATATCATTATGTGTCAATATGTGCGCTATTTAACTTGGCAGCCGATCAACCCCCAACTGTTCCGCTTGGAAATGACTTTAGCCCATCAAGGAAAAGAACGGTTTAGAGAACGGCTACTGGCTTTAAGGACAGAGGCCCTTTCCCCTTAGAAATGGAGGTGTTTCCTGTGAACCATCAACGGGGATATGCTTTATATCTGGTCCTTGCCGTATCCGCTATCTTGTTTCTGCTTCTGTCAATGGTAGCTGCCAGTTTAAAGAGTCAGCGGGAGGCCCTAACAGATAGGGAAGCGGTGATTCGAGCCAATAATCTGATTTTGTCTGGCCTTGTCCTATGGCTGGCCAGGGAGGAGATCGACCAGGAAAAAAATGAATGGGACCTCTTTTATTTGCCTGATGGCCGTGTCGAAGTGCGCCTCGTTGATGTGAATGAGGAGCAGGTGGTTATTAAAGTTTTAGCTGAACTTCACGGGAGTGATGTTAACAGAGAGGTGGAAGTAATCCTTCATCGACAAAGTGGGCAGATCCTTCAATGGCGGACTGGTTAAATCCTTAATATTGGAAGGGAATGGTCAATCATGGATATAATGATTGCAAGGGATGATTGACCATTGTTAAGAAAGGTGGTTACAAATGATCACAATCTATCCAAGCCAGTCCCGCTATTTTGCTGATCATGGTTGGTTACAAAGCCGCTTCAGCTTCTCATTTGCAGAGTATTATGATCCCAATAACGTTCGCTTTGGTCCCATGCGGGTTTTAAACGACGATATTGTCCAGCCTTTAAAGGGGTTTGGTCCCCATCCTCATCGGGAAATGGAAATTGTCTCCATTGTGTTGGAAGGCCAGTTAAAACATGAGGACAGCACGGGACAAAGTGCTATTACCACATTTGGCGGTGTGCAGCGCATGTCGGCCGGTACTGGTGTGATTCACTCGGAAGTGAATCCTTCTGAGACGGAACCGGTTAACTTCCTCCAGCTTTGGTTTGAACCGGATACAAGAGGGTTACAACCTTCTTACCAACAAACATGGTTTGACCCCGAAAAAATGAAAAATCACCTTTTGCCCATTGTGGCCAAAAACCCTTCCTCTGACGAGATCGCCCATATTAATCAGGATTTAACCATCTATCTCTCCGATCTTGAACCGGATCAGGAGCTCATCTTTACCCAAAAAGAAGGACGACGCATTTTCCTTTTTGTGATCGAAGGAGATTTAACCCTCAATCGGAATTCTCTCCTTAACCGGAGGGATTCCGCCCGCATCACGAAGACACCAGAGCTTCAGCTCTTTACCAAGAACGGCTCCCGATTGATGTTAATTGATTTGCCCTAAGCAACAATGCTTGACGTCTATTACTAATCATATTATAGTTACTTACGTAAGGTAATTAAAATATATTTTGGTTAGAGGAGAACTGGGAGGGAAACGTATGGCTAAAACGAAATGGAATGTGGATCTTGCCCATAGCAGTGTGGATTTCTGGGTAAGACATATGATGGTTTCACGGGCAAAAGGGGCTTTCCACAACTTTGAAGCATCCATTGAGGCGGACCCTGAGGATTTAACCACGGCTGATATTTCCTTTAGCATTGATGTAAACAGCATCGATACCCGTAATGAGGAGCGGGATAAACATCTGAAGTCGGCTGACTTTTTTGATGTGGAAAACCATCCGAAGATCACCTTTAAATCAACCAAAATTGAAAAAACGGGTGATTCAAAATATGATGTGACCGGGGATCTTACCATTAAAGGGATAACACGTCCCGTCACCTTCTCCGTCACCTATGAAGGACAAGGCAAAAATCCATGGGGGGCCATTGTAGCTGGTTTTAGCGCAGAAGGTAAAATAAACCGCACCGATTTTGGTCTAACTTGGAACACGCCTTTGGAAACAGGTGGCGTTTTAGTGGGTGAGGATGTATATATCAACCTGGAAATCGAGGCGACAAAAGAAGATTAAAGGTTAATGGAAGCTTAAGCCCATTGGATCTTTCCTACATATGTTAAAAAGAAAATAACGATTGTTAAAAAGGAAATAACGATCCATTTCAACTTTAGGGCCATGTCAATATTAGGATCATGTAGCACAATAAATGGAATAAAAAAGGTGTCTTTTCTTAGGACACCTTTTTTTATATGATTAATGAGTGTTGGTATCCAACATAAGTTATGCACTTAAGGGAGGAGACTATTGTTGATTGAAAACATTAGAAAGCATTATCCCCCTGCACTGGAACTAATTCCTCTAGGGTTGATCCTTGTATCCGTTCTTTACCTTGTTTTTCATTTTGGAAAACTCCCCGATGAAATTCCCACCCATTTTGATATTACCGGCCAACCTGACGCTTGGGGGAAAAAATATACACTCATCATTTTATTAGTGTTACAGCTTTATCTGTATATGCAAACTTGGCTCTTAAGTTACTTTTTGGTTATTAAGCCTGAGGGAAAGGAAGCCCTTCACTATATCAATATGCCTTTTGTTAAAAAGGAGGCGCTAACTCCTGAGCAGGTGAATCATATCAAGCGGCAGATGGCCCGGATGATGATCATGATCCATATTTTGGTGCAGTTCTTATTTCTTTACCTTATTTTTGGCAGCGTGCAGACGGCGTATGGAGTGTGGCCAGGCCTGGGTAAAGGCATTTTGTTTTTTGTGATCATCCTGATTATGGCCCCGGCTTACTATGTTGGGAAGTCGTACCGTGTGGCTAAGAAGGGCCGGCAATCGGCTTAAATCCACATTGCCCCCGCTGATCACCACAGCCACTTTTTTCCCGCGCAGCTTTATCTTGCCAAACAGAAGGGAAGCTAAGGCTGCCGCTCCAGCCCCTTCCACCACCTGTTTACTCCTTTCCAGTAGGTAAAGCATGGTTTGGGCAATCTCATCATCCCGCACAGTGACCAGTTCATCAACATAACGGCTGATGATCTGAAAGGTAAGTTCACCTGGTTTTTTAACAGCAATGCCATCGGCAATGGTCTCAGTTGCCTCAGTTTGGATGGGCCGGTTGGCTTCTAGAGATCTAATCATACTTGGGCAGCGATCGGCTTGTACCCCGTAAAGCTTCAGAGAAGGATATGATTCTTTTAGGGCTAGGGCAATGCCGGCCATCAATCCTCCTCCACCGATCGGACAAACGATGCAGTCCACCTCCGGCAACTGGTCCATAATTTCCAGTCCCACGGTTCCTTGACCAGCAATAATGAGCGGATCATCAAAAGCGTGGATAAAGGTGGCTTTATTTTCCCGGTGAAGTTTTTGGGCGTATGCTTGGGCTTCATCAAAGGTTTGGCCATACAGGATCACCTGGGCCCCATAATTTTGGGTGGCTTCCACTTTGCTAAAAGGGGCGTTCTGAGGCATGACCACCGTGCTTTTGATGCCAGCCTGGGTGCTGCTATAGGCCACCCCCTGGGCATGGTTGCCAGCGGAGGCTGTCACCACTCCCCGTTTCTTTTCCTCAGCCGATAAGGAATGCAGTTTGTTAAAGGCTCCCCTCAACTTAAAGGAGCCTGTTTTTTGTAAGTTTTCCAGCTTTAAGAAAATTTCATTGCCGGTGAGCACACTGTAAGTGCGAGAATACACCAAAGGGGTAAATTGGGCAGCATCTTGAATCACCTGGCGGGCCCGTAAGACAGCCTCTTGGTTTAACATGGGTTGCCACGTCTCCTTCTTTAACGTGGGATAGTTATAGTGTTCCGTTTTTTCATCACATTAAACGGCTGACAAAATTGCGTCAGTCTCCATTATTCGCACGGCTCCATTCCAACACACGTGTTAAAAAGGAGGCGTATAAGCCGTCGCTTTTTG
>CALFAC010000161.1 GCA_937927935.1 uncultured Bacillaceae bacterium | reverse complement strand
CGGCTTAACATTGCTGACGGCATCAAGTGTAGCCAAAATTGGCATGGAGCAGACATTAAAACAGGTGACACCATTTATTTTAGCTTCTATATTGGTTTTGTTCCTTATTACGTACTTCCCGGATGTGGTGACCATTTTTCTAGAATAAGCGTTTATACTCATTCCTAAGATCTTCTGCTGCCTGCTTTACAAACTCGGAAAAAACAGGGATTTTGTCCGGGACAATCCGTTGGATCGGCCCTACGATATTTATTGATGCGATCACCTTGTTGTCCGCCTCGTCCCAGACCGGAGCGGCAACGGAAGCGATGTTGTCTTGCCATTCCCCAATGCTGACCGCTACCCCATTTTCTCTCACCTTGGCCAGCTTTATCAGGAGTTTGGCTCGGGTAGCAGGAGATCTGGATGTGTACGGTTTTAAGCCATCAGCAATGATTTGCTCCACCACTTCAGGATGATAGGCCAAAATGGCTTGTCCTGATGCGGTACAAAAGGCAGGGTTGGTCCAGCCGATATAAGACTTTAGAGGCGTCGGATGTTTGCCTTCAACTTTACTTATGCAAACCATTTGTGTATGATGTAAAACACAGAGATGAGCCGTTTCACCGGTTTGGTGTACCAGTTTATGGAGAATCGGTTGGGCATGACGGTGAAAAGGGTATTGGGATAGAACCGCATGGCCCAGATGAAGTAACCGGGCGCTTAGCCGGTACTTGTTCGTTTGGGAATCTTTTGTCACAAATCCATTATGGGATAGCGTGGAGAGAATACGGTGTACCGTACTTTTGGCCAAATCCAGTTGCTGGGCCAACTGGCTTACTCCCCACTCGGGTTGGTCCACAGAGAACAATTTTAATACATGCAATGCCTGACGCAGAGAAGATTGAGTGACTTGTCTTTCTTTAGATGCCATGAGTGATCTTCCTTTTTTTGTGTTATGATGGCAGTGTACTATATGTCACATTATATATTATTAAAGCGCTATTTTGTTATAGGAGGGAATTCAGGTATGGCTTATTCTGTGATAGGGAATCACTATATTCCATTTAGTGACCGGCCAACGAAACAACAATTGGAACAGCTTCAAATCCATAAGCTGAATCAAATGTTAACGTTTTTGTTGCAGTATAACCGCTTTTATCAAAAGAAAGTTAGAGGGGATCAAACTGCCTTTGCGGTCAAAAGCGGATTTAAAACGGTTACCCTTTACCACCAAGAAGGAATTGGTTGAAGATCAGAAACAGTTTCCGCCTTATGGTCAGAATCACACGTTTTCGGTAGATAAGTATATCCGCTATCACCAAACATCAGGAACCACAGGGAAACCCATTAAAATATTGGATACTGAAGAGAGCTGGAACTGGTGGGCGGAGTGCTGGGTGAAAGTATGCCGTTCAGCTGGTATTACCGAACAAGATATTGTTTTTTTAGCTTTTCATTTCGGACCGTTTATCGGATTTTGGGCGGCTTATGAAGGAGCGAAAAAAGCGGGTGCCCTCGTTTTTCCGGGCGGGGGACAAACCTCTGAACAACGTTTAAATAATATCATTGAAAATAAAGCGACCGTGTTAATGTGTACCCCTAGTTATGCCCTGCATCTGGCTGAGGTGGCTAAACAACGCAACATTGATATTAAAAACTCATCCATAAAAACGATTATCACAGCCGGTGAACCAGGGGGGTCGATTCCGTCTGTAAGGCAGCAGATTGAATCGCTTTGGGGGGCCAAATTATTTGACCATGTGGGCATGACTGAGATGGGCGCTTACGGTTATTCCTGCTCCGAACAAAATGGTTTGCATGTCAATGAGGAAGAGTTTATCTTGGAGGTCATTAATCCGGAGACAGGTGAACCGGTCCAGGAAGGGGAACGGGGAGAGTTGGTCTTAACCAACCTGGGCCGCCTGGGCTATCCGTTGGTCCGTTATCGGACAGGAGACATGGTGATCTATTCAGAAAAAGCCTGTCCATGCGGCAATCCGTATCATTTTTTGCCCGGTGGAATTATCGGACGGGCCGATGATATGGTGGTGATTCGCGGCATCAATATCTTTCCCCAATCGATTGAAGCGATCGTCAGAGAGTTTAAGGAAATTGATGAATTTAGGATCGTTTATTATACGCAGAATCATATGGACCAGATCAAAGTGCAAGTGGAGGGTGAAGGGATAGACACCGCTCAACTCGAGAAACGGTTGAGAGAACGGATTGGCCTGCGCATTGATGTGGAACAGGTTAGTCAAGGAACACTGCCTCGCTTTGAGATGAAATCCCGCCGGGTGGTTGATCAAAGGGAAAGATAAAAAAATCAAATTCATAAATAGGGAGTACATGATGTGTGTGTTTAGCGGAGGTGTGACCGGTGCGTATCATCGTAGTTGGGGCAGGAGCTATGGGTTCATTATACGGAGGACTTTTATATGAGCATGGTCAAGATGTTGTTTTAGTTGATGTGTGGCTTGATCATATAAACGCCATAAACACAAATGGGTTGCGAATTGATGGGGATACGGGCACAAAAATTGTCTCTGTCCCAGCTTGTTTGCCCCAAGAATTAGAGGGGAAAGCAGACCTCGTTATGATTTTTACAAAGACATTTCATACAAGACAAGCCATTGAGGGAATTAGACGTTGTATTGATGATCATACCATTATTCTGACACTCCAGAATGGACTAGGGAATGTAGAACTGCTCCAGGAATACTTTAAACCTGACCGTATGATTGTGGGGACCACGAGTTTTCCAAGTGATCTTGTTGGGCCGGGTCATATTCGATCAACTCAAAATGGTAAAACGCTGATTATGCAATTAGATCATCAAAAATCAGAACAGTTGTGTAGAATAGGGAGTCTTCTTGATCAAGCGGGTTTTAATTGCAGTATATTGGAGGATGTATTTCCTTTTATCTGGGAGAAAGTCGCCTTTAACACAGCATTAAACAGCATGTCTGTTGTAACCAGACTCACTGTAGGCCAATTAGGGTCATGTACTGAAAGCAGAAGTTTGGTCCTTCAGGTGACCGATGAAGTGTTGAATGTAGCCGAAAAAAAAGGCATTGCCATCAATCGCGATAGAGTACGCATGATGTTGGAGGATGCTTTTAAAAATCACAAAGATCATAAGCCTTCAATGTTACAGGATATAATGAATGGGAAAAAGACGGAGATCGATGCCATTAACGGCGCAGTTGTAAAAGAAGCAAACCAACTAGGACTGGAGGTTCCCTTAACGGAGTTCTTATTAAAATTGGTTAAGTCGATTGATTACAATATAAATTCTCATTGATCTTTTTTAATGTCAAATTATGATGGACAAACGGGATTAAACGTGCTTCCAGCACCGCCGAGTGGTTGATCAACGGGGTTGGGGATCATGCAACAAAATAAAGCCTGGAGACCTGCTCCTTTTGGAGCTTTGTCTACAGGCTGAAGCCACCATGGAGGTGGCTTGTATTTTGTCTCCTCTCATCATGAGAGGCTTTTTTAATTTTTTGCAAAACCGGTGTTTGAAGCAAACATCCCTTTACGGGTCATTGGCCGAAACAGCTGTTAAACCGCTGAGTATAATAACGTAGATCACTATTAAGGAAAAGAGTTACCATGCCTAATGATCTCAAAGCTTTATTCGGTTCCTGGGAGCAAACCCTGGGGACGCTTCTATCCGCTATCAGCAGCACCCCAAAGGCTCAATTAAATGAACGGATCCGAACCGGCTTATCATTGATCGGCAATGCGATCCAAGCAACCGGAAATGCTTTAATGGCCGATAGTGAGAGAACGATCACGTTAAATAAAATCGGAAATCAGATCCAGGCTATAGGCAACTCAACGGTTATTCTGGGACTCATCATTCAAGCCAACACAAGAACCAAGACAGAACTGAACATCAAGGGAAATTTACTTCAGGCTCTGGGAAGCGGCATCTCCTTTGCCGAGATCATCCAAAACAAGAAGCGCCAGCCTCTTTCCAGCGAGGAACTTTTAAATTTGTACGGTTCTCTTCTGCAAATGATTGGCAACGCTTTACAGGCGATATCCGGAAGAATCAAGCTGCAAAGGCCAAAATGGACAAACATTAAATTTTGTGGGCAGCTGGATTCAAGCCGTCGGGGCTTTCCTCCAAGCCCTGGCTCAAAGGCATGATCAGAATCGTTGATCATTTCAATTCCCTATAGATAGTTATGCGACCATTTACCTAGCCCATTATCAATGAAGGTCGTATAATTGTGTGTAAAAAAATAATAGATTTAATTATATGAACTATAGAATCCCTTTTCTTCCTTTTTCTCTCACTAAACACCGGAAAGAGTGGCGCAGTATGCTGAAAATGATCCAAAACATATCCCTACAAACCAAAATTACCAGCCTCGTCATCGGTATCATGACCATATTAATTTGTGGCCTGCTCAGTTTTTTTGCTTACTTTGACATTCAGCAGGTGTACGAACACAGGAAAAATTTAAGTCTACAAACGGCAAAAACTTTATCTTTTGTGCCGGATATCCAAGAAGCGATCATTACTAAAGACAGCAACGAATTACAGTACCTCATTCACCGCTTTAGCCATCTGAAGGAAGGAATGTTTGTCGTCATCCAAAATCGAGACGGAGAGATCGTAGCCCATCCTGATGAAAAGCTGATCGGCACGCATCAGCCTTTTATCGATGGATACATGGCCATTGTATTTGGCGGCTATTATACGATGGAGTCCAGCGAGTTTATCGGTCCGGCCATCGTTGGCAAAGCGCCGGTTTACAATAAGGAAGCGACACAAATTATCGGTGTGGTGACTGTGGGTTATTTAAAATCTGAAATCAAACAAGTCATTTTTCAACGCTTAAATAATATATTATTTTTTACCGTCTTCATCGTATTATTAGGGATCTTATTCAGTTATATGTTGGCCAGACACATCCGTAACGAAACCCTGGGATTGGAACCCAGAGAAATTGCCGCCTTATACCGTTCCCGCGTCTCCATTTTATCCTCCATCAACGAAGGGGTTATCGCTACAGATGAAAATGGAAAAGTGACACTGGTTAACCAATCCGCTAAAGAGTTATTAAATTTATCGGAGGAACATCAAAATTTAATGATTGATGCCATTCTTCCCGATGTAGACATCAAACAGATGATGATCGATAAACAACCTATCGTCAATAAAGAAATTCACCTCAATCATAAAAATATTATTATCAACTCAGTCCCCATCTTAAATCATGACCAATTCGTGGGTACGGTGACGACCTTCCGGGATAAAACACAGATCATGGAATTACTGTCAACGCTATCCGATGTAAAAAAATACTCCGATGACCTGCGGGCACAAACGCATGAGTTTTCCAACAAGCTCCACGTCATCGCCGGATTGATCCAACTAAAAAAATACGAAGAGGTACAAAAATTGATAGACGACGAGGTCAAGAAAAACGCCCAATACAATCGTTTAATCTTCGAGCAGATCAAAGATCACAAAATACAAGCGGTCTTACTGGGAAAAATCAGCAAAGCCTCGGAAAAAAAGGTGGACTTTAGAATCGATCCCAACAGTTCACTGGATGAACTGCCGGAACATATTAATCTCTCCTATATCATTACCATTATCGGCAACTTAATTGATAACGCTTTAGATGCTGTCCTGGAACGACCGGATCCTAAAGTAACCTTCTTTACTGTGGATTTTGGGGATGATATTATCTTCGAAATCGCTGACAATGGTCCAGGGATACAAGCAGAAGAGATCGAGCTCATCTTTGAACCAGGTTATTCAACCAAGCCTCAGCACACCGAGAACAGGGGCTTTGGCTTATACAATGTCAAAGAAGCGGTCCAAGCCTTAAACGGCTCTCTGGAGGTAAAATCGGACCAAAGCGGCACAACCGTAACGGTCTATATCCCTAAAAAAAGAAAAAAGAATGGTGAGTAAATCAATGGAGGGGGTAAGCGTGCTGAACGTCATTATTGCTGAAGATGATTTTCGTGTGGCCAACCTGCATGAAAGTTTTTTACAAAAAATCAAAGGGGTTCAGGTTGTGGGCAAAGCCTTAAATGGAAAAGAAACGCTCCAACTCATCGAGCATAAACAGGCCGATTTAATCTTACTGGACATTTATCTTCCCGATATTCCAGGAACCATCCTGATCGATCAGTTACGGGAAAAAAAACCCGACATCGATATCATTATTGTTTCTGCTTCTACCGAAAAAGAAATTTTGGAATACGGTTTAAGAAAAGGGATTGTGAATTATATCATTAAACCCGCGTCACTGGAAAGGTTTAAAGAAGTGATCGAACAATATCGCGAACGTTTACAGCTATTGGAACAAAATGAACAAATAAACCAGGAAATGATACATAAACTGTTTGACCATAAAACCACATCCCCTCAGAACCTTCCCAAAGGTATAGACAAAATCACTTTGCACAAAGTGACCGATGTTTTGAAAAAAAAGAAAGGCCCGTGGTCCGCAGAGGAATTGGGCCAACAAATCGGGATTTCACGCACAACCGCCAGACGATATCTGGAATATTTGGTCTCCATTAAATTGGCCAAAGTTGAACAAGCCTACGGCATCATCGGAAGGCCTGAACGAAAATATTATGGCACGTTCCATGAACTAAATGAACAAAATTAATTTATTGCCCTTTATTTCCTTTATTTTTCAAAATATTTTCAACAATCGAGTTTAACGTTATGATAGAAGTGCACGCTGGGAAAATATGCTCTGACTAAAGTATGAAAGGGTGGTTGTTACATGCGTCAAGCATCATTTCTTTTTTTGTTGACAGCGGTCTTGTTCCTGGCTGCTTGCTCCAGCGATACTCCCTCATCGGATAGCCGCTCACCCACCGATGACGCTGGAGAAGCTTTCAATTTTCCGACCAAAGAGATTGAAATCATTGCCCCTGCGACCCCTGGAGGCGGCTGGGATGCCACAGCCAGGAGCATGCAAAAAATTCTTACGGATGAAGGCCTGATCGATCAAAATATTATCGTTGTTAACAAACCTGGCGGTGGCGGAGAAGTGGGCTGGCAATACCTGAAAAGCAAAGAAGACGGCCACTTTATAGCCATCAACTCCAGTTTGGTCATTACCAACCATTTGTTGGGACAAAGTGAATTAACCTATGAACATTTTACCCCCCTGGCCATTTTGAGTACGGAATGGATTTCCGTTGCCGTCGCACCCGATTCCGAATTTAAATCAGGAGTAGACATCATGGAAAAATTAAAAGCAGACCCCAAATCTTTAAAAATCGCCGTTGCCCCAAGCCTTGGCAATAATGACCACCTCGCTTTTGTCCAAGCGGCCAAACTGTACGGCGTGGATGTGACCCAGTTGGAATTTATGATCTATGAAAGTGGCGGTGACGTGGTGACGGCGCTGTTGGGAGGGCACGTAGATGTGGCCACCATGTCCGTTTCGGAAGCGAAAGAGCAGCATTTGGCCGGCAAGTTAAAAATGGTAGCCATAGGTTCAGACGCACCGGTTGAAGGATTGGAAGATGTACAAACGTGGACGGATCAGGGCATCGATTTGGTCTTCCCCCATTGGAGAGGCGTCATGGGGCCGCCTAACATGAGCGAAGAAGAAGTGGCTTTCTGGGATGAAACACTCCATCAAATGACTGAATCAGAAGCGTGGAAAGAAATTTTGAAAAACAACGAATGGACCCCATTCTATAAAAACAGTTCCGAAACCGTCGCCTTCTTACAGGAACAAACCACCAGGTATGAACAGCTGATTATGGATGCCGGTTTAGCTGATTAATTTAACTGGCGAGGAATAAATCCACGAGGGTGGATTTATTCCTCTTTATCCAAATTGGTGAGGTGTCAGCCATGGCTCGTCTAATGATGCCTATATTTTTTATAACCTTAAGTGCCGTGTACTTGATCCTAACCTTTGGGCTCACTCGGTCAAAAGTGGGTGACCCCAATGGTCCTTTATATTTTCCCGCCCTGATCGGAATTGTTTTATTGGTGCTAAGTGTCATTTATTTTGTACAAGAATGGAAAAAACGCGCAGAAGAAGTGACAGAGTTCAAACCGCTGCGCGGCAACGTGCTGATCCTGATTGTTGCCACTTTACTCTTATCTTTGCTCTACACACTCGTCTTTGAACGCCTGGGCTACTTAATCTCAACCATCCTTTTCTTGGGCTGCTTGCTGTTTATTGTAAACGGTCCCAAAAAATGGCTGCAAAATGTTATCATTGCCGTGATTTTTTCCTTCGTCTCATGGTTTTCCTTTGCCAAATTATTAAGCATCAGCTTGCCATAATAAGGGAGAGTTTATCATGGGTATTGAAATGCAGTATTTCATGGAAGGTTTATCATCGGCTTTACAACCCATTAACCTGTTATGGGTCCTGGTTGGAGGGTTCCTGGGCACCATCGTGGGGATGCTGCCGGGGATTGGCCCCGCAACAGCCATCGCCATTTTAATCCCGATTACGTTTGGCATGAACCCAACCAGCGCTTTAATTTTAATGGCGGCCATCTACTACGGTGCCATGTATGGCGGTTCACGCAGCTCTATCCTGTTAAATACGCCTGGGGACGGATCGGCCATCGCGGCCACTTTTGACGGTTACCCAATGGCCAGAAATGGAATGGCAGGACAGGCGTTAACGATATCCGCTATCGCGTCCTTCATCGGCGGTATATTGGGAACGATTGGGTTCATCATCCTGGCAAAACCGCTGGCAGAATTTGCATTAAAATTTGGTCCAGCGGAATACTTTTTACTCTTCCTGTTTGCTTTGTCCGCAACCGTGTCTTTGTCCAAGGATCATATGGTTAAAGGATTTATCGCCATGATGCTGGGTTTAATGTTAAGCACGGTGGGGATTGACCGGCAAACCGGTGTGCACCGCTTTACCTTTGATATCCCCCAATTGAGCGAAGGAATCGACTTCCTAGTGGTGATCATCGGCGTATATGCCGTCAGTGAAGTATTGTATAACTATCTAAACCTGGACTGGATCAAAAACAAAAATAAACTGGGGCGATTATGGATTACGAAAGAGCAATGGAAACGGTCCAAATGGCCTATCTTTCGCAATGTGCCCATCGGCTTTTTGATTGGGGTGCTGCCCGGTGCAGGTGGAGCCATTGCCTCCATGTTAAGCTATACCATGGAGCGGCAGCTGTCCAAAGAGCCGGAACGTTTTGGAAAAGGGGCTATTGAAGGGGTAGCCGCCCCCGAGTCCTCCAATAACGCAGCATCGGTGGGAGCTTTCATCCCCATGTTGACCATGGGCGTTCCAGGCTCTGGAACAACCGCCGTGATTTTGGGGGCTTTGATCATGCTCGGCATTCGTCCAGGCCCTCTGCTCTTTGAACACAACCCCGATATGGTCTGGACCTTTATTAACAGCATGTTGGTCGGCAACATATTTTTGATTATTATTAACATTTTGCTGATCGGACTGTTGGTTAAAATCTTAGATACACCCCCCCGAATTTTATATCCTCTTATTTTGATCCTGGCTTTCATCGGGACGTACACTTTAAGTTACAGTGTGATTGACTTTTTTATCCTGATCATATTCGGAATCATCGGACTGCTGATGAAACTGTTACATTTTCCCATCGCTCCCCTTATTCTCGCTGTTATTGTTGGTTCAGAAATGGAACAAAACTTCAGGAAAAGCTTGATCGCCTACGACGGCGTTCTAGATATTCTGCTGGCCTCACCCATCACCGTCACGTTATGCATCCTGACCATCTTATCGATTATTTACCCGTTTATGCTCTCTTGGTTAAAAAATCTGAAGACACATCAGGCATAAGCTTGGGAAGGTTCACTGATGTCTAGAAAAAGCAAAGTATTACTCCTGATTGCTTGTGCACTCTATCTCTTCCTATTCTTCACCGACAAAAGTACGCTGACCAAAGCTTTGGGACTTCTGTTTATCATTCAATTATTATGGATAGGAAGAGTATTTCCTTTGGCCTATAGCTCTATGATTCTGATCCTTTTATTATCCTTTCATTTTTTTACTTTCGACAAGACATTGAGCTACTTTGGTTCAGGGCTTGTTTGGCTGTTATTTTCCACCTTTATTTTATCCCATGCCTTTATCAAAACCGGTTTGGCCAACCGGATTTCCCTTTCCATTTTAAGTTTGGCAAAAGGCTCCGGTAAATTATTGATCTTTATTTCCTTTGTCCTGGAGTTTATCCTCACCTTGTTCATTCCGTCCAATATAGGGAAAGGGCAATTGATCAGCTCCATTTTGGATGATCTGATCAAACACTTGCGGAAAGTACAGGACACCACCAATATTGGTAAATCATTATTTATCGGAATTGCCTATGTGAGTTCCGTTTCGGCGGCGTTTGTCCCTACCGGAGCCAGCTCAACGGTTTACGCCTTTGGAATGTTGTCGAGTCTTTCCAACCAGATCAATTATTTAACCTGGATTTTATACATCGGTGTTCCAATCGGACTGTTTGTCCTGTGTCTGTGGCTCATTTTTTTACTGCAATTTCCTGTGCAATCTGCGGATTTCAGTTTAATTAAACAACTGATCCAGTCCAAAAGAAAAGATCTGGGAAAATGGGGACCCGAGGAAAAGCGCACCGCGCTAATAACAGGACTGGTTCTCTTGTTATGGCTCACCCAACCCCTGCACCATCAACCCATCTCACTTATAGCGCTTTTGGGAGCGGTGTTGGTCCTATTTCCGCGCCTCGGGGTTATGCACTGGCACGAGGTAAAACAAGTGGTCGATTGGGACATGATGATCTTTTTTGCCTCAACTTTAATGTTATCTAACATGCTGATTGAAACGGGCACCCTATCCGCTTTAACAACGTTCATTATCAACAGCAGTCAAGATCTTAACAGCACGTACGTCATCATCGCTTCTATTATTTTAACAGCCTTGGTTCGCATCGTTTTTGTAAACGTCTTAGGCTATTTGTCCATCATGTTACCCTTGGCCATTGCCGTTGGTGAGCATCTACAGGAACCCCTATCCCTTGCCTTAACGATGGCAGTGTATCTAGCTACGGTTCCCGGATTTTTGCTGATCACCCAGTCTCCGGTTCATATGATCAGCTATTCCTATAAACATTTTGAAACCCATGATCTATTTCGGGTCGGTCTCCTCGCCATGGCCGCCTGGGTTGTGATTCTGATTCTTGCAGTATTTTTATATTGGGACATGGTTATTTAACCACCATTATTTAGGGGCCCTTAAGATAAACGAAAAGCTGATGATCAGGGAATACCAAGGCCCGCCGGATCATCAGCTTTGCATTTTAACCATGAAGACATGTTCCTAATATTGAACATAAAAACCTCCTCTAACCAGGGAGGTTACTTAACATATTTAAAGCCATCCTTATAGGTAAGATATAAACGCCAATATTGCCCCAGTGTACTTTCCATACTCCAATGTTTCAATTCCTTATAGGTAAGATACAAACCGCAGCTCATCCGGCTTTTTGGCGAGCATAAGCGTGGGTTTCAATTCCTTATAGGTAAGATACAAACTTCTGTGCTTCCGCGATAATGACCGTCTTATCCTTGTTTCAATTCCTTATAGGTAAGATACAAACTCTCGGCTTGCCTCATGAAATATTTCATTTGGCGTAGTTTCAATTCCTTATAGGTAAGATACAAACAGTGATGGAAAGGCACAAT
>CALFAC010000160.1 GCA_937927935.1 uncultured Bacillaceae bacterium | reverse complement strand
TGGGATGAAATTATCCATCAGTTGCAACAGGAAAGAGTGGAACAACTGGAACAGGAAGGCTATTCAGCCCAGGCGTATCTAGCCAAACTAAAAGAACTGGTGGAAAAATACAACCAAGAGTAACGTCCCTACAGGTGTCGTTGATGCAGCGTACTTTTTAAAAAATAGGAGGCGGTCATATGCACTCCGCATATCAAAAGCCGGTGGTGGACCAACCGGCGAGGAAAGTGCAAACAACAGCGCAAAAGACAAAACGCTTCCGAGCCCTGGAGAAAATCGTCGCTCTAATCAACATCGGGCTGGCCTGGATCGCCGGTTTCTCTCTCGTTTTAATGATCTTGCTTATTGTCTTCAACGGGATTAAACGCGTGTTTTCCGACCCTTTTTCCGGTACGACGGAAGTGGCTGGATGGTTAGGAGCCATCGCCATCTCCTTCGCTTTGGGTTATACGCAGCTCCACCAAGGCCATGTGAATATTGATTTACTTGTGCAGAAGTTTCCGAAAAGATTGCAAAAATCGGTTTCTATTGTGGTTACATTAGCCAGTCTCTTGTTTTTCATGATTGTCGGCTGGCAGCTGATTCAGTATGGTTTTAGCCTAATGGAAGGCAATAACGTGTCCCAGACGCTGCGCATCAGTTTCTATCCATTGGTCTATTTAACTTCTCTCGGCTTTTTCGGTTTAACCCTGGCTTTGTTAAAAGATTTGATGGACGAGTTGAGGAGGTGAGGGGTTTGGCAGACCATATATTAGCTTTGGTAGGAATCGCCATCTTGCTCCTCCTTTTCTTTTTGCGGATGCCCATCAGTTTTGCCATGTTTATCGTTGGCTTTTTGGGGCTCTTGATGTACGTATCATCGGATGCCGCTTTTCAAATGGTGGTCACAGACATCTGGAGCCAGTTTTCCAGTTATACGCTTGGGGTCATCCCTCTTTACATCCTGATGGGGGAGATCGTCTTTCGCACGGGGATTAGCGAGAAACTATTTGAGGCTGCCTATCGCTGGATCGGGCATATCAGGGGCGGTATGGCTGGCACGACCATTGTGGCTAGCGCAGGATTTGGGACCATCTGCGGTTCCAATTCGGCCACGGCCGCTACCATAGGGACATTGGCACTGCCGGAATTAAAAAAATACAACTATCACGAAGCGCTTCGGACGGGCAGTATCGCGGCGGGAGGAACACTAGGGGTGATCATTCCCCCCAGCACGGTCTTAATCGTGATGGCTATCCAGACACAGCAATCGGTGCGGGATTTATTCGTGGCCAGCCTCATTCCCGGCCTGATGCTGACCTTGCTAATGATTTTAACTGTTATTTACATTTGTCAAAAAAATCCAGAGTATGGGCCTCCAGGTGAAGCTTTTTCCCTCCAAGAAAAGTTACACTCTTTGCTGAGTGTGATTCCCATTATAATGTTGTTTCTTTTCGTCATCGGCGGCTTATATCTGGGCTTGTTTACGCCTACCGAATCGGGAGCCTTTGGCGCATTTGGGGCGTTACTTCTTTCCCTGGTGATGAAAAAGCTGACCTGGGAGAAGTTTTATTCCGCTGTGGGCAGTGCGCTCCGTTCCTCCGCCATGGTATTGATGCTGATCGTGGGCGCGATGGTCTTTTCCAGGTTTATCACCATGACGCGATTGCCGATCATTGTTTCGGAGTGGATTGCCACCCTGGCAGTGCCGACGACGTTGATTTTAATTGCCATTTTGCTCATCTATGTGATCGGAGGAGCGATCATGGATGCCTTGGGCTTTTTGATCCTCTCTATACCTATCTTCTTTCCCACTGTGATTCAACTGGGGTATGATCCACTGTGGTTTGCCATTGTTCTTTGCATTGTGACCAGCCTGGGGGCCATCACCCCGCCTGTCGGGGTAAACGTCTTTGTGGTGAAAGGATTGGCACCGGACACGTCAGTCACAACCATCTTTCGAGGGGCGACATGGTTTATCGTCTCGTATGTGCTCTTAGTCGCTCTATTGATCACGTTTCCAGAGATCGTTCTCTTTCCCGTGCGTTGATTCAATCTTTTCAAATAACAATCTCTCCTAGGGCAGGATGGGATATGCGTATGGACGGAGGAATGGGAATGAAACGGAGAATGAATAAAGGTTGGCCATGGTTAGCCAGAATCGTTCTGTTGATGGTTGCGATGGGTTTCGTGTTATTGATGGCCGCCTGTGGGCTCACCTCCGAGCCAAGCGATGCCGACGGTGAGTCGAGTGCTACCCAATTAGAGGAAAACGGGTCGGACAAACAAAAGGGTACGATCACGCTGAGCTACGCTTTCTTTGCACCGGAAAACACCTTTCCCGCCGTGCAAATGAAAAAGTGGGCTGAGGAATTAAAGAAGCGCAGCCAAGGGCAGGTGGAGGTTGAGTTTTTCTTCGGAGGTGCTTTACTGGATGTGCACAACATGTATGACGGAGTTAAAAACCGCGTGGCCGATATAGGCCTTTCGGCGACCACCTATGAACCGGGGCGATTTCCGTTGCTGGGAATTTCAGATTTGCCATCAGGGTATCCCAATGCAAAAGTCTCCAGCCAAGTGATAAATGAATTGATCCAAACCTTTCCGCCTGAAGCTTTACAGGAATTTAAAATCATAACATCGTTTGCCACCGAACCCTCCTACATTCAGAGTAAGGTCCCCATATCCAGTTTGGAGGAATTGCGCGGGAAGCAATTGCGCATCTCAGGGGCTCTCAATCCCGTCCTGGAAGCGTTGGGGGCTGCGCCTGTGGGAATGTCGCAGGCGGAAGTGCCGGAAGCCCTGCAAACGGGCGTCATTGAAGGGAATGTTTCCTCCAGGGAAGTGCTGAAAGACCTTAAATTGGCGGAAATGGTCCCATATGTAACCGACTTCCCGTTGACGGTGACCACGTTTGTTGCGGTGATGAATCGAGATGTGTGGAATTCGCTTCCGCACAATATACAGCAGATCATCGATGACTTAAACAGCGAAATGGCCGCTTTTACTGGTGAATACCTGGATAACCATGTGCAGGAATCGCTAGAATGGGCCCAGCAGGAACATGAGCTGCAGCTTGTTTCTTTAAGCGAGGAGGAAAAGAAACGGTGGGAGGAAAAGTTGCGGCCGCTGCAAGAGGCTTATGTGCAGGAGCTGGAGCAAAAAGGGTTACCTGCTTCTGAATACCACCAGAAGCTTTATGAGTTGATTTCTAAATATTCACAGGCAAATTAACAATCTTAATAGACAGAGGAGGAATAAGGCATGGCATTGCAAATTGCCGTGATCGGCGGGGGAAACGGCTGTTACGCCGCTGCAGCCGATTTGAGCGAAAAGGGCCACCTGGTTCGTTGGTGGAGAAGAAACCGTGAGGCGTTTGAGCCGATTCTGGCCCAACATAAGCTTAAGGTGAAAGACTTTCAAGGCCAGCGGGAGGTGGGTGTTCATCTGGCCAGCACCAATCTTTCTGAAGTGGTCAAGGGAGCGCAATTGATTGTGATCCCCCTTCCTGCACCTGCCCAACAAGATGTCGCCAAAACCTTGGCGCCTTACCTGGAAGATGGTCAAGTGATTTTGTTGCCCCCAGGGACGTTTGGGAGCGTGGTGATGGCCCAAACCTTGCGGGAAGCGGGCTGCCGGGCAGAAGTGGTCTTTGCCGAAAGTGGGACCCTCCCGTATCTGGCCAGAAAGCATGGCCATGACACCATTTCCATATCGGGCCGGGCGACACGGCTGCCGACCGGCGTTTTTCCTGCCGAAGCATCCGCGTATGCGTTTTCAATATTAAAACAGGCCTATCCGGCCATTGAACCTTTGCAAGATGCCCTTGATGGCGCCTTGATGAATGCCGGTCCGATCATCCATCCGCCCTTGATTTTGATGAATGCTGGGCCGATCGAACATTTTGACCGATGGGATATTCATGACGAGGGGACACAGCCTTCTATCCGCAGGATTCATGATCTGCTTGATGCAGAACGGATCACCGTTCGAGAGACGCTGGGCTACGGGGAACCCCATTTCCCGCTGGCCAACCATTATGATCAAAGTCCGGAAAGCGAGGAATGGATGTATGGGAAAGGGGCCCATGAAAGGCTGGTGGATGGCCAGGACTGGTATGAGCCCCTTGACCTTTACCAGCATCGGTATATGCGCGAAGATATTGCCTGCGGTTTGGCCTTTCTCGTATCCGTGGCGGAATGGGCTGGCGTTTTTACACCCGTGGCCCAGTCGTTATTAACCATCGCCTCAGGCATCGTGGGGGAAAATTTTCGTCAGACCGGGCGAACGTTGGAAAACTTACAGCTTGCCTCCTTAAGCCCGGATGCGTTAAAAACATTTCTTCAGAAAGGAACAGGTGTTCTTTCGTGAAGATCAACCAACATGGCCGAAAGCGGAAAGAGAGGATCGCAGTAGTTGGTGCTGGGCGCATGGGCCGAGGCCTCTCCCTCTTCTTTGCTTATGCCGGTTATCCCGTCTGCTTGCTAGATGCTAAAGAGAGAAACGAAACGGAACGGGAAAAGCTCTTTCATCAAATTGATGAAGAGCTGAACCGGCACTTGTCGGTTCTAGCTCACACGGGTCTCGTAGAACAAACAATGGTAGACGTGATCCTTTCGCGCATCACCTGTCATGGAAAAGAGGAAGGGGCCCAAATTTTACAATCCGCAGATTTCGTGTTTGAGGCCGTTCCGGAAATTCTTGCGGTTAAGGAGCATATTTTGGGCTGGATCGGTGAAAACGTCTCCAAAGATGCGGTGATGGCCTCAACCACCTCTTCTTTTCAGGTGGATACATTGGCCCAATTTGTGGCAGAGCCTGCTCGTTTTATCAATACCCATTGGCTCAATCCCGCTTATTTGATTCCCCTGGTGGAAGTGAGTGCAGGCCGTTCCACTGGGGCAGATACCACGCGACGGATGGTCGATATGTTGCAGGAGGCAGGAAAAATTCCGGTCACCTGTGCGCCCTCTCCTGGATTTATCGTACCCCGTCTCCAGGCCCTGGCCATGAATGAAGCCGCTCGACTGGTGGAAGAGGGAGTGGCTTCCGTGGAAGCCATCGATACCGCTGTCAAAGTGGGTTTCGGCATCCGCTTTGCTGTTCTTGGATTGCTGGAATTTATCGACTGGGGAGGGGCCGACATTTTATATCATGTGGACAATTATTTGGTCACTGCCTTGGCCAATGACCGTTTTAAGGCACCTGCCATTTTAGAGGAGAAAATGAAGTCCGGGGAGATGGGCATGAGAAGTGGGAAGGGATTTTATGACTTCTCCGCCATGGATCTGGCCGCTTATCAGAAAGAGACGATCAGCAAATTTATCGATTTGTTAATCCATTTGCAGTTGATCAAGCCCCCCTTTGGGCAAGAACAGATGAGTAAGAAATGAAGGTGATCAGGTATGGATTTAGTGACCTATGTTGAACACATATTTCTGACAAAAACGGGTTCGAAACGGGATCTTGCCCTGCTTGAAGTGGAGCCTGCTTTTCAATTTACCCTGGAACAGCGAGAGACGTTGGCAAGGGATGGTGAAAGAGATGAGTGAAACGTTACTGACATTGGTGGATGCGGCGGAACAGATCAAACTGAAAAAAATTTCACCGCGGGAATTGGTTGAACACACCTTGCACCGTATCCGCCGCTTAAATCCTCAGCTTAACGCCTATATTACGGTCCGAGAAGAAGAGGCACTGGAAGAAGCGCAAAAGTTGGAAGAGGAAGTGATGCAAGGCAACATCCGCGGTCCACTGCACGGCATTCCCATCGCCGTTAAAGATAATTTGCAAACCCGTGGCACAAAAACCACATCCGGCTCAAAAATATTTGCTGAGTGGATACCTGATGAAGACGCAACGGCGGTGCGGAAGTTAAAAGAGGCGGGAGCGATCATTATCGGCAAAGCGAACCTGCATGAATTTGCCATGGGAGCAACCAGCGAGAACCCCCATTACGGTGTGATTCGCAATCCATGGAACCTGGAAAAAATTCCGGGTGGATCAAGCGGTGGTTCTGCCGTTGCGGTGGCGGCCTGCCTCGCCTATGGGGCGCTGGGGACTGATACGGCCGGCTCCATTCGCTTGCCCGCTGCCATGTGCGGGATTGCCGGAATAAAGCCCACATACGGTCTTGTGAGCAGGCACGGCTGTTTTCCTTTCAGCTGGTCTCTGGACCATGTGGGACCCATGGCCCGGACGGTAAAGGATACGGCTATTCTTTTGGAAGTGATGGCTGGCTATGATGAGAAGGATCCGTCATCTTGCACCGGGCGCTACGATTTTGGTTTTAGGCCGAGAACAGACTTGCGGGGCGTTCGCCTCGGTTTGATGAGAAAATACTTGTTTGAAGATATGGATCCTGCGGTAGAACGGGTGATCAACAGCGCAGTGGAACGCTTAAAAGAGTTGGGTGCAGAAATCGTTTTTCTTGAACTGCCTGGATTGGATGCTGCGCTGCAGTCATTAAAGGTGATTGCCCAAGCGGAAGTGTATGCCGTTCATGAACCGTTGTTGGAAAAATTTTCGGATCTGTATGGGGAGGACGTCAAGTTTCGATTCCGTTTTGGCCGTCAACTTACGGCTTCTGCTTACTTAAATGCCCAGCGGATTCGGCGCCGGTTTATCGCCCAGGCCAGCGAAGCATTGGCTGGCGTAGATGCGCTCGTTGGCCCGACAAATGTACGGCAGCCGTACACAATCGGCACGGTCCCTCCTGAAGAGGCGATCAACAACATGTTTACCTTAGGGAAAACGCCTTTAGCCAATATTTTAGGTTTTCCCGCCTTGACAATACCGTGCGGTTTTACGAGCGAGGGGCTACCTGTCGGCCTTCAGCTGATCGGTAGGCCATTTTCGGAAAAACAGCTGTTTGAAATTGCCCATTGTTACGAACAGGCGCAAATGTGGGCAACCGATCTGATTCAGATGAACAGGAACATGGGGGAACCGGCATGAAAAAACTATTTTTAAGCTCACTGTTCTTGCTGGCCACCGTACTCTTTTTGGCCGCCTGTGGAAGTAACGGGCAACCCGTGGGTGATACACCGGGCACAGATGGGCAAAGTCAAGATGAAAAGTCGATAACCCTACAAGCGGTCAGCTTTCTTCCTACCGATGATCCTTTAACGGTCACCCTTCACGACTGGGTTAAAGCGGTGGAGCAAGTGACGGAAGGCCGGGTAAAAATCGATTGGAAAGGCGGCCCGGAAGTTATTCCCATTTCGGAACAATTTCAGGCCTTACAATCGGGAGTAGTGGACGTCTTGTTTACTTATACCGGCCAGTATCAAACGCAACTTCCGGCTGCTTTCGCCCTGCCGCTATCGCAGCTTAAACCATGGGAAGAGCGGGAAAACGGTCTCTATGAGGTGATGGTGGAGGAACACGAGACCATTGGCGTCCGCTATCTTGGTCGTTGGCTGACCGGATCACCCCGCATTTGGCTGACGAAACCTGTGGAAAAACTGGAAGATTTACAGGGTATGAAAATTCGTTCGGCGCCAAACTATAAACGCTTTTTCCCGGAGCTGGGGATTTCTTCTGTTATGATTGATCCGGCGGAGGTGTATACATCCCTGCAAACCGGCTATGTGGAGGGATTTGTCTACGGCGGCTTGCTCGGTCCACGTAAAAACGGGTGGACCGATTCGGCCAAATATGTCTTGGATCATCCCTTTTGGAATCAAAACTGCACCATTTTAATGAGTAGTGCCAGATGGGAAGAAATAGGGGAAGCCGATCGAGAAGCGATCATTAAGGCTACAGCGGATTACGAAAAAGAGATGGTGGCTTACTTTGAACAAGAAGAGGAGAAGGAAAGAAAAGAGTTGGAAAAGATCGGCGTCCAATTTATCCAATTTCCGCCTGAAGATGCAGAAAAGTTTCTGGCCATTGCTTACGACGTGGAATGGGAATTTATCCAAGCGGAAGTGAACGAAAAAGCGGAACGGTTGAGGAAATTAACAGAAAAAGAGTAAGTCACCATTTTTAGCATGTAGTTCTGTCAGGATGGGTTTCTATTCCTCGCTCCATTATTGGGGCGAGGTAATTTGTCTCTTTCTGATCCAGTTGGCTAAAGCAATAGGAGGGAGAAGATGAAGCAATGGAAAACGATAATGATCTTCTTTAACCGATTGACGGGTTTTATGTTTAAAGTGGCCATCGCTCTGCTGGTGTTGATCGCTTTCTTTGTTTTGTTTGAGATTGTGATGCGAAAGATTATTGGATGGAGCGTGGACTGGGTCATCGAATTGACGGAATATCTTTTAGCCTACCTCACCTTTTTGGGAGGGGCCCATTTGTTAAAAATCGACGGTCATCTCACCTTTGATCTGGTAGTGCAACGTTTGTCAAAAAGAAAAAAGAGATTTCTTCGTGTGGTTTCAAATGTCGTCGGTTTTGTGGTGGCATTGATTATCACCTGGTATGGAACGGTAGCCACAATTGATCTTTTTCAAAGAGGCATCGTCACGGAAACGATTCTGGTCCTTCCCAAGGGTCTGTTTGCTTTAACCGTCACATTTAGCATGTTGTTATTTACCTTTCAGTTCTTGGCGCGCTGTTTGACTGCTATGGCTGAGTACCGGAACATGGGAAAGGAAAGTGGAGCGTCTAAGGAAATGTCATTTTAGAGGAGGTAGAGTGGGGTCATGGACATGGAATGGCCACTCATCTTATTTTTGATTTTCGGCAGTTTACTATTTCTCTTTTCCCTGGGCATACCGATTGCCTTCGCTTTTCTCTTGATCGATATTATCGGTGTCTATCTTTTGTGGGGTGGGGAAAGCGGGCTGCACCAGCTCGTATTAAACATGTTTGATGCCGTCTCTCTTTTTACACTCATTCCCATCCCCATGTTTATCTTGATGGGCGAAATCATGTTTCGAACAGGGATAGGCCTGCAGGTGTTTGAAGCCCTGGGAAAATGGCTGGGCCGTCTGCCTGGAAGGCTCAGTTTGCTTGCGGTAGGAAGTGGGACCCTGTTTTCCGTTTTAACGGGTTCCAGCGTAGCCAGTACCGCACTGTTAGGATCGCTCCTGGTTCCGGAGATGAAACAGCGCCGATATAGCCATGAAATGAGCATCGGCCCCATACTGGGTAGTGCCGGCTTGGCCACGATGATTCCGCCCACCGCACTGGGGGTGTTGCTCGCCTCCTTGGCCGGGGTCCCCGTGGGACAGTTTTTGGTGGCCATTATCGTACCGGGGTTAATGCTCTCTTTCATTTTTGTTGTCTATATCGTGATGAGATGTTGGTTGCAACCTTCCCTGGCACCTTCGTATGAAGTTGAGACCGTTTCACTGAGAGAAAAATGGCGGGATACCGTCCGTTATATTTTACCGTTAGGATTTGTCGTTTTTGTGGTGATCGGCGTGATTATTCTTGGCATTGCCACGCCCACCCAGTCCGCCGTCTTTGGTGTATTGGGCACCATGCTGCTGGCCCTTTTTTATCGCAAGTTAAGCTGGTCGCTCCTTCTTGAATCTTTAAAAGGGACAGTCCACATCACCGTGATGATTCTGACGATTATTGTGGCTTCAACGAGCTTCAGCCAAATTTTAAGTTTTACCGGCGTGACACAGGGACTTATCCAATATGTGACAAGCCTGCACCTGGATCCTATCATTTTGTTGATCGTCATCCAGCTGGTGCTTTTAATACTGGGATGTTTTATGGAACCCGTTTCAATCATGATGATGACCTTGCCGGTTCTGATGCCTATTGCTCAAGCGATGCAGTTTAATCCCATCTGGTTTTGCGTCATCCTTCTTTTAAACATGCAGCTGGCCACGATGACCCCACCTTTTGGGATGGATTTGTTTGCCATGAAGGGGGTGGTGGGCGAAGGCGTGCGCATGGATGAGATTTATCGGGCCGCGGTGCCGTTCATTCTTTTAAATATTGTGGTGCTTTGTTTACTCATCTTTTTCCCATCATTGTCCTTGTGGTTGCCCGAGGTGATGTCCTGATCAGCTTGTGTTACAATGGGGAAAAAGATAGAGGGGACGGTACCATTGCTTCGCTTTATTCACGCTGCCGATCTTCATTTGGGCAGTCCGGCCAGAGGCGTAAACGCCCTTCCGGGGAGGGTGAGGCAGCTTCTTTTGGAAGCCCCCTACAAGGCGTATAATCTACTCATCGAAACGGCCATTATGGAGAAGGTGGATTTTGTTCTCCTGGCGGGAGATCTGTTTGACCAGGCCAATCCCAGTCTTAAAGCTCAGGTTCAGTTTATCAAAGGAATGGCCAGATTGAATGAAGCAGGAATTAAGGCTTTCATCTGTTTGGGCAATCACGATCCGGCACCGGGGACAGGCTTGTTGCGGGAACTGCCCCCCAATGTCCACCTTTTTTCCCACCTTCATGTGGAACGCATCCCCTTTATACAAGCTGGGGAGTTGAAGGCGGCCGTTTACGGGATCAGTTATCCCACGCCAAGGGTGACGGAAAATCTGGCTTTACAATTTAAACGAGACCCTCAGGATCCCGTGGCCATCGGGCTATTACATACCAATTGCGGGGGCTTGTCCGGCCATGATCATTATGCCCCTTCCACCGTTCAAGACCTCCTTCAGGCAGGCATGGATTATTGGGCTTTGGGCCATGTGCACACCCGTCAGATGATGCATGAGGACCCCCCTATTGTTTACCCTGGTAATTTGCAAGGGAGACACAGCCAAGAACAGGGCAAGCGGGGGTTTTTTATGGTCACCTTCTCTTCTGAACAGGGGTGGCAACTCACCTTTAAGGAGGCCCCTTTTGTCAGCTGGGAAGTTTGTTCCCTTCCGGTGGCCGATTTTCAATCCTGGGACGAACTCGAACAAATCTGGCAAGCGGAACGGGAAAAACTGTCCCGCACCTCCTGTGAGCTGGTGATGGTGCAGATTGTGGCCCAGGGGGATACGCCCCTGGCCCATGGGCTGGCCGATCACGAGCTGAGGGAGGAATGGTTGGAAGCTTGGCAACAGGAAGGATTGGATCAATTTCCCCTGATTTGGCCCTACGCTTTTGAGTTCCAAGGGAGCCTACCCTATGACCGGGAAAATCTTAGAAGGAGCGGCACCTGGCAGGCCGATCTGATTCAGCTGGTGGACCATTATCTTGAGGACAGTGAAAGTCTGGCCAGCCTGGCGCAAAGCGCTCTAGCGGAACTGTACGGCCATCCCAGGGCCAAAAGGTATTTGACGGCGCTGGATGAAAAGGAAGTGGCCCGCCTGCTATGTGAAGCGGAACGCCTGGTCTTTTCATGGATGGAGAGGGGCAAGGCCGATGAGGATTAGCAAAATCTATATTGACCGTTTTGGTTGTTATCGCCAGTACGTGACAGAAGAACTGAAACAGCCTGTTACTATCTTTTTTGGTCCCAATGAAGCGGGCAAATCCACCCTCCATGCCTTTATCCGCTTTATTTTGTACGGCTATAACCAAAGGGGGGATCATCCCTATCAACCAGTGGAGGGAGGGGAGCTGGGCGGTTACTTGGAAGTGGAGAGAGATGGGCACAAGGTGCGCATTGGTCGCTATACCCCGCCCAAGAAAGGACGTCTGCTTATTGAAGTGGATGGCCAGAGGGAGGACGATACCTTTTTAAGTCACCTCCTGGGCCATTTGCCTTACAATCTCTTTCAAACCATTTTTTCCTTTTCTCACCAGGAATTGTCCCAGCTGAACGTCTTAAGCCAGGAAGAGTTGCAAGGCTACCTATATGCGGCGGCCATGGGTGGCGGAGCCATTAATCTATTACAGATGGAGAAGGCACTGGCTAAAAAAAGCCAGGAGTGGTTCAAGCCAAAGGGGACAAAACCACGAATCAATCAGCTTTTGGCCAGCCTCAAAACCACCGAAGCAGAGATCGGTTCCCTCAAGGAAGAGATGGATCACTATAGTCGTCTCCAGCAGGAAAAGGAATTAATTGAGGAGGAATTGGACCGGCTACGAAAAAAGCGCCTTCACTTGGAAAAAGAGTTGAATGCTCTTCAACTCCTTAAACAGCACATAGCCCTCATCAAGGAAAAGGAGCATTTAAAAGAGAAACTGGCTCATTTGGGCCCCTTTCCCTACTTGGCTTATCAGCGGGAGATCAACCGCCTTAAGCAAAGGGAACCCTTGATAAAAGCCAAAGTGGAAGAAGTGGTCAGGCTCAGCGAGCAGCTTCGTCAAGCGGAGTGGGAGATCGAAAGACAACTTCAGGCATTGGGCTCACCTTGGCAGAAGAATTCCTACCTGGCAGCTAGGCTCACCCTAGATATGAAAGATCGCCTGTGGCGGGCGGCCAATCAGTTGCAAAAGGTGGAGGCCGATTTTGAGCGGGTGACGACGGAGCTGGACGCTCAAAAAAGGCGCGAAGAGGCACTAAAGGTTCAATGGGAGCAGGAAAAAGGAGACTGGCAAAAGCTGCACTCGGTCCCGCCGCCCCAACTTGAAAGGCGCCAATCTTATCTGCCCTGGCTTGTGGCCGCAGGCCTTATCCTTTTACTTATAATTCCTGCCGCGGTCGGGTCCACTTCCAGCTGGCTGTGGCTGGTGAACACCAGTTTAGCCGTTTTTTTGGGGGCGGTATGGTTTTATGTCGAACGCAACCATAAAAGAACCAGAGAGCGCTTGGTCAAATGGGAGCAGGAGTGGCAGCAGGCCACCCGTGCTCAGGATCGCTACCTCAATGACTTACAACGGGATCTGGAGAGCCTTCAGCGCACGATTTGTGAAATGGAAGCACATAAGGAACAGTTGCACGTCCAACTGAAACAAGCCCAAGCCAATTGGCAGACGGCCTTAGCAGAGCTGGGCTGGCCCCACTTTTCGCCTCAACTCCTTCCTGAGTTTTTAAGCCGTATCAATGACTTAAACCGGGGATTGGAAAAACAGAAACAGCTAAAGGATGAGCTTAAAGTCCGAACCGAAGAGATCCGCC
Organism: uncultured Bacillaceae bacterium; assembly: GCA_937927935.1. Classification (GTDB taxonomy): domain Bacteria; phylum Bacillota; class Bacilli; order Caldalkalibacillales; family Caldalkalibacillaceae; genus CALFAC01. The sequence goes on along the minus strand of CALFAC010000160.1, from coordinate 892 downwards.
TATGGCAAGGAGAGGTGGCCCAATTGGCCACCCAATTAGGTTGGGAAAATAGAGAGGAACCCTTTGCTCAAGATGAAGCTGCTCTAGTATTGGATAAGCTGGTGGAGGAATTACAGAAAGAAGAAAAAGAGACACAATTAAAAGAGCAACTATTAAGCAGGCTAAAAGAGGTGGAAGTGAGAGAGAAAGAGTTGGCCCAAGCTCTGGGCTGGACCGGCGCCCAAGGGGAAATTGAGGCTTTTAAAGAAGATGAAGACCAGCTTCATCAAAAGGAGGAAGCGCTGCAGCTTGAATTACAATCCATTCAACACCACATTGAACTGAAAGCCACTGAGCTGGGTCGCCTGGAACCCAAACTAAGCCAATTAAAAACAGAAGAGCGACTCACCGAGCAGGTTCAAGCTTTTGCCGAGAAAAAAACGGAACTGGACCGCTTGGCCCGCCGGTACAGCGTTTTTGTTCTGGCTAGCCATCTGTTGAATCAAACCAGAAAGATTTATGAGGAAAAAAGGCAGCCAGAGGTTTTGAAGGAGGCGGGGGCCTATTTTTCCGCCATGACAAAAGGACGCTACACAGGCTTGATCGCCCCATTGGGTGAAAATACCTTGTACGTGAAAGATTATGCGGATCGACGTTGGCAGCTGAGTCAGCTCAGTCAGGGCACCCGGGAGCAGCTATACCTGGCCTTACGTTTTGCTTTTGTTAAAGTTTTTGAGCAGCAGGTTCGCCTTCCCCTTTTTCTGGATGATCCCCTGGTCAATTGTGATGAAATCCGCTTAAAGGGGGTGTTTAGGGCATTGGCCCAAATGAGCGGGAGCCATCAGGTCTTTCTCTTTACTTGCCATCCCCATATTCTAAAGGCGGCGGAGGATGTGTTGGGAGATAAGCTGCA
>CALFAC010000159.1 GCA_937927935.1 uncultured Bacillaceae bacterium | reverse complement strand
AATAAACGATAATCCAACCTTATCCCCCGTTTTTGGAGACGTGTACAACATTTTTTCCGGCTTTTCATACTGTAAATCATAAAGTTCGGCCACACTCCGGACCACATTTCTAAACGCGGGATGCTCCGTTACATCTTCCACTTTTTCCCCGTGAATCCACACATTGTTTTTCGCTTTTTTCAACCCGTCCAAATACTGTTTTCCTGTTCTCGCAGGCAACAGCGATCCTCCTTTATAAACCATACCAGTTTAACCCTTCGTCACTTAAATCAACCCAGACGTGCTTGGTATTGAGGTAAAGTTCAAGAGCCTGCAGTCCCAGCTCTTTTCCAAAGCCGCTTTGCTTGTAGCCGCCAAACGGCGCGTTGCTGTCCAACATGCTGAACGTATTGATATAAACGGTGCCCGTCTTCAAGCCTCGAACCATGCGCAGGGCCCGTTTGATATCCCGAGTCCAAACCCCGGAGACCAGTCCATAAATGGTTTCATTGGCTTGCCGGAGCACATCCTCTTCATCCTTAAACTTGATGACCGAGATGACGGGTCCAAAAATTTCCTCCTGAGCTCTGGTCATCTTGTTGGTGACGTTTTCAAAAATGGTGGGGCTAAAATAATACCCTCCGTTTAAGTGCTTAGGCGGCTCCCCACCGACAACGATCCGGGCTCCCTCTTCCAACCCTGTATGCACATAATGTTTCACCCTGTCCAACTGTTTTTGAGAGACAAGGGGGCCCATTTGGGTGGTAGGATCTAACGGATTGCCCAACTTGATTTTTTTCGTTTTTTCAATAAACAGATCCATAAATTGATCGTATATGCCTTCCTGGACAAACAGGCGTGACCCGGCGGCACAAACCTGCCCCTGATGAAAATAGATGGCAAACAACGAACCGTTGACCGCTTGTTCAAGGGGGGCATCGTTAAAGACAATATTGGGTGACTTGCCGCCCAACTCTAAAGAGACCGGCTTAATGTTGCGACTGGCCGCCTGCATCACAATACGCCCCACCGAGGTGGATCCCGTAAAAGCCAGCTTGTCAATCCCGGGGTGATTGGCCAGGGCGGCACCCGCCACTTCTCCAAAGCCTGGCACCACATTGATAACGCCATCCGGAATCCCCACTTCCTGGAACAGTTTCACCATTTCCAAGACGCTGATGGGGGTCTCCTCCGATGGTTTAATCACGATGGTGTTGCCGGCCGCCAAAGCGGGCGCCAACTTCCACATGGTTAACATGAGCGGAAAATTCCACGGAACAATGGCCCCGATAACGCCTAACGGTTCTTTTAACGTAAAGTTCATCCGGTTCAGGGGGGAGGCCAATGTTTCGCCTAGAATTTTAGTGACGGCCCCGGCATAAAATTCAAGGACATCAATCATGGCGGGGATGGCAATCAACCTGGCTTCATTGATGGGCTGTCCATTGTCTCGGCTTTCAATTTCCGCCAAACGGTCGGCATGTTCCCACAACTTTTGGGCAGCTTTGTAGAGCAATTTTCCCCGCTCAGTGGGAGACATGTTTGGCCATGGCCCCGATTCAAACGCTTGGCGAGCCGCCTTGACCGCCAGATCCACATCTTCCGCTTGCGCTTCGGCAACGATGCCGTTCAGTTCACCCGTCGCCGGATTGCGAGATTCATAGGTTTTGCCTGACACCGAATCTACCCACTGACCGCCAATAAACAATTGATAGTTTGGGGTCATAACCAGCTTCCTTTCCTTCTTTTTTAACCGCCACTCACTCAGCCTGGTTATTCTCTTGGGCGATTCTTTTCAGCGTTTCATAGGCTTCCTGGCCTGGCAAGCCGTTTGCTTCTTGATCCTCAATCCATTGTTCAATCACGCTTTGCGAAGCCTCTGCCAACTTATCCAGCTCTTCCTGTGGCAATTGATACACTTCAATATTGTTCTCTTCGATGAGCTGGTACGTCTCTTCCAGGGAACGGCCAAAGGCTTCACCCGCTTTGATGGCCATCGGTTCACCCGTTAGCGAATCAATAATCTCCTGAAGGTCCGCATCCAGAGACTCCCATCTCTCCTTGTTCATAACAACCGTAAAGGCCGTATTGAACAAGTTGCCGAGGGTGACATAATCCAGTACGTCAGCCAGATTAAAATCTTTGATGGTGGAAAGGGGGGCTATGGCACCATCCACCACGCCTTTTTGGATCGCATCGTAAAATTCAGTAAGGGGCATGGAAACGGGCGTACCTCCCAACTTTTCGATCAGCTGCGTCGCCTCTACGGAGTTGGATCTTAACTTTAACCCTTTCAAGTCCTCTACCGTTTTCACTTGCTTCCCTTTGGTATAAATGTGGTAGGGGTCGCTGGCATGCATCCAGAGCACTTTCACATCGTTATATTCCTCTTGCACCGGCTCAAATTGTTCATAAAAGTGTTGCATCGTTTTGCTCATCTTGGCCGGCGTATCCCCTTCGATCAGCGGTAAGGCAATGGCCCCGGTTAACGGAAACCGTCCGGGGGTATAACCTTGCACCACCCAAGCCATATCGGCAATGCCTGTTACTGCGGCATCGTAAGATTCAGTGGCCGAAGCCAGTGCACCCCCGGGGTATATTTCCAGTTTGACTCTTCCCTCTGTGGCTTCTTCCAGCTCCTGACCAAACTCTTCGATCACGGAG
>CALFAC010000158.1 GCA_937927935.1 uncultured Bacillaceae bacterium | reverse complement strand
AAAACTCACACTTTATCCCTTTATGGGATAGGTGTGAGTTTTTTTGTGTTCTAAACAGATTCAGGAGGCCGATCAATGGAGGGTGTGGAGGATATCATTAATCGCTTAAATGAAAGAGATGATTTTAGTGATATTAGTGATAATTGCGCAATTTAATGCAGGTGATTCTCTTTTTTCTCTCCAGTCTAAAAGAGAAGAGCTATTTTTGATGCACTGTTTAGAACGGATCATGAATCAGGAAGACATAGATAAAATACAAAAAGATTTTATCCATTATTACGAAAAAACATGAAGAGTAATTTAGTGTGATCGTTTGAGGATAAGGAGAGAGGCCGGTGAAGCAGCGTTATAACTCCATTTTTCAGCAGTACAATCTAATTGTGTTCGGGATGTTAAAAACAACCAATATTAATCGGACAATATGTGCGGTCGTCACCAAATTTTACAGTTTTTCCCTGTTGCGAATCGGTGGCTGAGCGACAGATTGAGTTGAATCTAAAGCTCTAATAAGTCTATAATTCTGATAGTGTGTTTAACGGAGGAGAAAGGGGCTTTCTCCTCTTTCATCTGTTTATTAATCTGTTAATCTGTAAGTATAAATCTGTTAGTCTCGCTCGGGTTGAGGAGGTTACCTATGTCTAAAAAAAGTGTTAAAGATATTGATATCAAGGGGAAACGGGTCTTATGCCGCGTAGACTTTAATGTCCCCTTGGAGAAGGGAATTATTACCGACGATACCCGTATCCGGGCGTCACTACCCACCATTTCTTATATGGTGAATCAGGGGGCAAAAGTGATTTTGCTCTCCCACCTGGGTCGGCCAAAAGGGCAGGTCAAAGAGGAGCTTCGCCTTGATCCCGTGGCCAAAAGGCTGGGTGAATTGTTAAATCAAAAAGTGTATAAAACGGATGAAGCCCTGGGCGAACAGGTGCAAAAACAGGTGCAGGAGTTGAAAGAAGGAGAGGTCCTTCTTTTGGAAAATATCCGTTTTTACCCTGAAGAGGAGCAAAACGATCCCCACTTTGCCAAACAGTTGGCCGAGCTGGGTGAAGTGTATGTGAATGATGCCTTTGGTGTGGCTCACCGGGCCCATGCGTCCACCGAAGGAGTGGCCCGTTTTCTGCCGGCCGTGGCTGGTCTTTTGATGCAACAAGAACTGGAAGTATTGGGCGGTGCTTTGGCTCAGCCCAAGCGTCCCTTTACGGCCATTATCGGCGGGGCCAAAGTGAAAGATAAAATCAGTGTGATGGAAAATCTGCTCGATAAAGTGGATTACCTTTTAATTGGTGGCGGGATGGCCAACACCTTTGTGAAAGCGGAAGGATATTCCGTCGGCCGCTCCCTGCTGGAGGAAGATAAGGTGGAGCTGGCTCGGGCCTTACTGGATAAAGCTAAGGCCAGCAATATTCAATTTTTTATTCCGGAAGATTGTGTGGTGGCTGACCGGTTCGCTCAGGATGCCCAAACCAAGGTGGTGCCCATCGATCAAATTCCTGAGGAGTGGCAAGTGCTGGATATTGGCCCTAAAACAGTGGACAAATACCGGAAAATCATTTTGCAGTCCAACCTGGTGATCTGGAACGGTCCCATGGGCGTTTTTGAACTGGATCCCTTTGCTTGGGGCACCAAATCGATCGCCACCGCTTTGGCTGACTGTAACGGAACCACCATCGTGGGTGGTGGAGACTCCGCCGCAGCCCTTAAAAAGTGCGGTTTGACTGACGCCATCGATCACATATCCACGGGAGGGGGCGCCTCCTTAGAATTGATGGAAGGAAAGATTTTGCCAGGTGTGGCTGTTCTGGACGATCGTTAAGCCGATTGGGGGAGGAAAAAAATGCGCAAACCGATTATCGCGGGCAACTGGAAAATGCATAAAACAATAGAAGAAGCCCTTCACTTTGCCCGCGCTGTTGAAGGGCACCTGCCTGATCCCGATCAGGTGGATGCGGTGCTTTGTGCACCTTTTCTGGCCTTGCCAGCCCTTGTGGCATGGGCCGAAGGGAAGTCGATCAGCATCGGGGCGCAAAATATGCATTATGAGAAACAGGGCGCTTTTACAGGGGAGATTAGTCCGGTGATGCTGCAGGCTGCCGGGGTGCGGTATGTGATTATAGGTCACTCGGAACGGCGCCAATATTTTAATGAGACCTCGGAAAGCGTAGGTTTAAAAGCGCAAGCGGCCCACCAGCATGGCCTGATTCCCATCATTTGCGTAGGTGAAACCCTGGAGGAGCGGGAAGCGGGACGCACCCAACCTGTTGTGGAAGAACAGGTGACCAAAGGGTTGGTCCGCTTGACAGCGGAGCAGGTTAAACAATCAGTGGTGGCTTACGAGCCGGTCTGGGCCATTGGTTCTGGACAGACCCCCACTCCGGAAGAAGCTAACCAGGTGGCCCGTTTGATCCGTCAGGTGGTGGCCAAACAGTTTGGCTCTGAAGCAGCGGCAGGGCTCCGCATCCAGTACGGGGGCAGTGTAAAACCAGACAATTTGCCCCTCTTTATGCAGCAGCCGGATATTGATGGAGCGCTGGTGGGAGGGGCCAGCTTACAGCCTGATCAGTTTATCCAATTGGTGAAAGGAAGGGAAAAATGAGCCGACCTAAACCGGTAGCTTTAATTATTTTAGACGGCTTCGCCCTAAGGGAAGAGCAGCACGGCAATGCCATCGCCCAGGCCCACACCCCCAACTTTGACCGACTATGGTCTACATATCCTCACACCACGTTACAGGCCTCAGGGGAGGCGGTCGGTTTACCGGATGGCCAGATGGGCAACTCTGAAGTGGGCCATTTAAACATTGGAGCAGGGCGTATCGTGTATCAAGATTTGACCCGGATCAACAAGGCCATCCGGGAAGGGGACTTTTTTACCCACCCTGTTCTGTTAGAGGCGATCAATCATGTCAAAAAACAGCAAAGTGCCCTCCATCTGTTAGGTTTGCTTTCCGACGGCGGCGTGCATAGCCACATCGACCATCTTTTCGCTCTATTGGAACTGGCCAAAAAGGAACAGGTGGAACGGGTTTATGTGCATGCCTTTTTAGATGGACGGGATGTGGCTCCGGACAGCGCTCCAACTTATCTAGAAGAGCTGCAAACTAAAATGAAGGAGCTGGGTGTAGGCAAGCTGGCCACCATTCAGGGCCGTTATTATGCCATGGACCGGGATCGCCGCTGGGAGCGGACGGAGAAGGCGTATCGGGCCCTTGTGTACGGTGAAGGCAATTTGGCCCAGGATCCCCTGGAAGCGGTCAATCGGTCTTATCAAGAGCAAGTGTATGATGAATTTGTCCAGCCTGTTGTGCTGATAAACCCGGAGCAGGAGCCGGTGGGACGGATCCGGTCGGGTGATGCCGCCATCTGTTTCAACTTCAGACCGGACCGAGCTATCCAGCTTTCCCAGGCGTTGACCAACGTCAACTTTACCCACTTTGGGCGGGGAGAGGGACACCCTGACAACCTCTTTTATGTCTGCTTAACCCATTACAGTGAAACAGTGGAGGGGAAGGTGGCTTTTCAGCCCCTCGATCTGAATAATACCCTGGGGGAAGTGGTGATGCAGCATGGCTTACGCCAGTTGCGCATCGCAGAAACTGAAAAATACCCCCATGTCACCTTCTTTTTTAGCGGTGGACGGGAAGAAAAGTTTAACGGCGAAAAACGGGTGTTAATCGATTCCCCAAAGGTGGCCACCTATGACCTGAAACCGGAGATGAGCGCCTATGAGGTGACCGAGGCTGTTTTAGATGAGATTAAGGCTGGCGCCCATGACGTGATCATCCTTAATTTTGCCAACCCGGACATGGTAGGCCATTCCGGAAAGTTGGAGCCCACCATCAAGGCGGTGGAAGCGGTGGACCACTGTTTAGGCCAGGTGGTTGAAGCGGTGTTAGAGCAGGGGGGCGTAGCCATTGTGACAGCCGATCATGGCAATGCCGATATGGTGCTGGATCAGCATAACCATCCCCATACCGCCCACACCACCAACCCCGTTCCCTTCATTGTTACCCAGCATGGGTTAACGTTAAGGGATGATGGGATTTTGGCTGACATTGCGCCCACCATGCTTACCCTGCTAGAGATAGAGCAGCCATCAGAGATGACAGGAAAAACCCTGATTAAGCGTTAAGATAAGTCGAGCGCTAGGTTGTAACCAAGGATAAGAATTTGATAAGGAGATGAATCGAAGTATGTCGACCATTTATGATGTGTATGCTCGGCAGGTGCTGGATTCCCGAGGCAATCCCACCGTGGAGGTGGAGGTTTATTTGGAGACGGGGGCCTTTGGTCGGGCCATCGTCCCTTCTGGAGCCTCAACGGGTGCCCATGAAGCGGTGGAGTTACGAGATGAGGATCAAAGCCGGTATCTGGGCAAAGGAGTTTTAAAGGCTGTTGAAAACGTCAATGAGGTCATCGCCCCAAAGCTAGCTGGTCTGGATGCTCTGGATCAGGTGGCCATTGACACGCTGATGATTGAGCTGGATGGAACGCCCAATAAAAGCAAGCTGGGAGCCAATGCCATTTTAGGTGTTTCCATGGCGGTGGCTCGGGCAGCGGCGGATGAAGTGGGTCTCCCCCTTTATCAATACCTGGGAGGATTTAATGCGACCACGTTACCCGTGCCCATGATGAACATTTTGAACGGAGGCAAGCACGCAGACAATAACGTGGATTTCCAGGAGTTTATGATTATGCCGGTTGGGGCGGTCAATTTTGCCGAAGCGCTGCGCATGGGCACTGAAGTGTTTCACCATTTGAAAAAAGTGCTGCAGAAAAAAGGGTTAAATACAGCGGTGGGAGATGAAGGCGGTTTTGCGCCTAACCTGTCTTCCAATGAGGAAGCGATCCAAACCCTTATGACCGCCATTGAAGAGGCTGGCTACCGGCCAGGAGAAGACGTTTTTCTTGCTTTAGATGTGGCTTCTACTGAAATTTACCGTGATGGCAAATATGAACTGGCCGGTGAAGGGGTGGTTTACACCGCCGATGAAATGATTGATTTTTATAAGCAACTGGTGGACAAGTATCCCATCATTTCCATTGAAGATGGCTTGGCGGAAGATGATTGGGCCGCCTGGGCCAAATTGACGGAAGCCATTGGCGATAAAGTACAACTGGTGGGGGATGACCTGTTTGTCACCAACACCCAGCGTCTAAAACAAGGCATAGAAAATAACACCGGCAACTCCATTTTGGTTAAAGTGAACCAGATTGGCACCTTGACGGAAACCTTTGAAGCCATTGAAATGGCCAAGCGGGCCGGCTATACCGCTGTAATTTCCCATCGCTCTGGGGAGACGGAAGATACCACCATTGCCGATATTGCCGTGGCAGTTAATGCCGGCCAAATTAAGACAGGAGCGCCTTCTCGCACCGATCGGGTGGCCAAATATAATCAGCTGCTGCGCATTGCCGATGAACTTGGCCACGTGGGCCGCTATGCTGGCCGATCCGCCTTTTACAACTTAAAAGCCCGGTAAGCTTCCATTTTGCCGGGGGCTGCCCCTTTTGCTGGTGCTGCCCTTTCTGCTTATGGATAAAAACCTTCCATAGAAAATGGGCTTTTTGATCAGTAGTGGCCTTTTTGGGCCACTACTGGCTTGGTTGTATCTTGTTTATTTGGCGGCCATGGTGTAACATAGAGAGACGTCTTTTTAAAAAAGACTGATTAAAGCAAAGAGAGGATAAACCGATTTGAAAAATGAGCATCTAAAAGGCTGGAAAAAAAAGCTGGCCGCCTATTCCACCCCCCACACCTGGCGCAGTGTTTGGCAGCTGCTCAATTCCATCGTCCCCTTCATCCTTTTATGGCTACTGGCGTATTGGAGTTTATCGGTAACGTACTGGCTAACATTGTTGTGCATCATTCCTGCTGCCGGTTTTTTGGTTCGAATCTTTATTATTTTTCATGATTGTTGCCACCACGCCTTTTTTAAACAGCCAGCATGGAATCATCTGGCAGGTATTGTGACAGGCTATCTTGTTTGCTGCACCTATTTGCAGTGGAAACAGAGTCATGCCATTCACCATGCCACCAGCGGCAATTTAAGCAAACGGGGAATCGGCGATGTGTGGACCATGACCAAGGCGGAGTATTTAGCCGCATCACCCTGGCAGCGACTAAAATACAGATTGTATCGCCATCCTATCATCATGTTTGGGATTGGGCCGGTATTTTTGTTTTTAATCGCCTATCGCTTTGTGCGCAAAGGGGCTAGGCGACGGGAGCGTGTGCATACCTATTTGACCAATCTGGCCTTAGGTGTAGGGATAGGGCTGATGTGTTGGTTGGTGGGTTGGAAAGCGTTTTTAATGATACAAGGGCCCATCTTTTATCTGGCTGCTGTAGCCGGCGTCTGGTTGTTCTATGTCCAACATCAGTTTGAGGATAGTTATTATGAAAAGGATCAAGAGTGGGATTATGTGCAGGCAGCCCTGCAAGGCAGCTCGTATTATCAATTGCCCCGTTTGTTGCAATGGTTTAGCGGGAACATCGGCTTTCATCATGTTCATCATTTAAACCCTAAAGTGCCCAACTATTATTTGGAAAAGGCGCACCGCAGTGTTCCTCGACTGCAGCAAGTGCCAACGGTAACACTAGGTAAAAGTTTAAAATCAATTAAACTGAAACTGTGGGATGAAGAAAACAAAACATTTGTGGGGTTTAAAGACCTGTCAACATAATGCGGACCGATTATGGTGATAGAGCGAGCAGGGGGAGATGTGTGTGAATGCAAAAGTAAATGGCCATTTACAATCCTTTTACGAGCGGAACCGCAACCGGGCCCGGTTATTAATTTCCTGTCCTGACCGGCCGGGCATTGTGGCGGCCGTCTCTCAATTTTTATATCAACAAGGGGCCAATATTGTCCAATCGGACCAGTATAGCACGGATCCGGAAGGCGGCCGTTTTTTTATGCGGATCGCGTTTGATATCCCGGACTTGGCCCAGAAAGAGGAAGCTTTGCGTGAGGCCTTTAAACCGGTAGCGGAACAGTTTGAGATGGATTGGCGCATCTCTTTTGCCTACCGGGTGAAACGGATGGCCATCTTTGTCTCCAAACAGGAGCATTGTCTGTTGGAGCTGTTTTGGCAGTTGCAGTCGGGGGATATTATTGCCGAAGTGCCCCTGGTGATTAGCAATCATCCTGATCATCGGGAGCTGGTGGAATCCTACAACATTCCTTTTTATCATATTCCAGTGACCAAGGAGACCAAACAAGAGGCGGAAGCGAAACAGTTGGAGCTGTTAAAGGGGAAAGTGGATTTTATCGTTTTAGCCCGCTATATGCAGATTTTGTCCCCCCATTTTGTGGCCCAGTACCCCAACCGGATCATCAACATCCACCATTCCTTTTTACCCGCTTTTGTGGGCAGCAAGCCGTATGAGCGGGCCTATGAGCGGGGCGTCAAGCTGATTGGCGCCACATCCCATTACGTGACCGACGATCTGGATGAGGGGCCCATTATTGAGCAGGATGTGGCCCGGGTCAATCACCGCTACCATGTACAAGACTTGAAACGGATCGGTCGGTATATTGAACGCATTGTACTGGCCCGAGCCGTCAAATGGCACTTGGAAGACCGGATCATCCCTTACAATAATAAAACGGTGGTTTTTGAGTAACTTTTATCTTTGCATCATCTGTTCGGGTAACCAGAGTGCCAGTTGAGGGAAAATGATCACCAGAGCGATCACGGCAATATAGATCAGTACAAAGGGAATGACCGACACATATAGTTCGCGCATGGTAATCTCAGGCGCTACCCCCTTTAGCACAAAAAGGCTAAACCCAAAGGGGGGCGTCATATAGGCCATACACATGTTGATGATAAATAGAATCCCGTACCAAATGGGGTTAAAATCTAACTGCAGGATGACGGGTAAAAACAAGGGACTGGTGATCAAAAGGATTCCAGTGGGGTCAATAAACATGCCTAAGATAAACAGGATCACCTGCATAATCATTAAGACTAACCAGCGGTTGATCTCCAAATCTGTGATTAAGCTGGCCAAGCCTTCTCCCACACCTGTGACTGACACGATGCGGGCGTAAGCAACGGCACCAATGATCAGCCAAAAAATCATCCCGTTTAATTTGATGGTCATGGCCAACATATTTTTAAAATTGTTCCAGGTCAGTTTACGCTTCATGGCAGCAGCGATTAAAGAACCGACCACTCCCACAGCCCCAGCCTCAGTGGGCGTCGCCATACCGGTAAAAATTGAGACCAATACAATGATCATCACCAGTGCCGGGAGGATCACCCCTCGCAACGATTCCAGCTTTTCCCTTAACGTATACCGTTCTTCTCTGGGAATGGAGGGGCCCAGGGCGGGGTTAATATAGCAGCGGATTAAAGCGTAAAGCATAAACAGTAAAGCGGCAATGCCCCCGGGTACAAATCCGGCAAAGAATAGTTGTCCGGCCGAAACGTTGGCTTCGGTGGCAAAAACAATCATCAGAACACTGGGGGGAATCAGTATGCCCAAAGTTCCTCCTGCCAAGATTACCCCTGCAACCAGCTTGTGATCATATCCTCGTTTGATCATGGAGGGGCGGGCCGTGACACCCAACGTAGCTGTGGCAACGGTGGCAATGCCTACCATGGCCGCAAACATGGTGGAAATCAGTGTGGTTCCGGCAGCCAGCCCGCCTTTAATACCCCCAAACCAGCGGTAAACGGTTTCATATAAATCGTCAGCCAAATCGCTGTAACGCAAAATACCCGCCATAAAAATGTATAAGGGTAGTGCGGTTAAACTAAACTCGATCACTTTGCTATAGGAGCCAAGGATAAAGCCTTCTACACTGGACATTCCACCCCAAAAGATATACCCCAAAATTAGGGAAATGCCGCCCATGGCAAAGGCAACGGGGATGCCCAAAAAGAGAAACAGCAAAAAAGATCCTAAGACGATCAACGCCAAAAGCCACAGTTCCATGCTACTTTGTCTCCTCCTCTAATCGTTTGCCCACCGCTACGTGATAGATGTCGTTAATCAGATTGATGATGCCTTGCAGCCCAAGGAGAATTCCACCAAGGGGCACAATGGACCATTTGATCCAAAGGGGGATATTAAACCCCGTACTGGCCACCGAGCCCATTTGATACAGCTGCCACACCCGAGCTCCACCGAACCAAACCAAGGCGATCACAATTAAGAGCAGCAATATACCGGTAAATATATCGACCAAACTTTTGGCCCGCGGGGATAACTTGGCATAAAAGATGTCCACCCGGATATGCTCCTTATGTAGTAAACAGTAGCCGCCTGACAGAAAGGCGGCAAAACCGGTCAGCCAAATCGATAAATCAAACCCAAAGTTGGTGGGGCGGCTAAAAAAATAGCGGGCGATCACGTCATAAAAGACAAAAAGGCTTAAAGTAACGATCGCCGCTCCTACCACATAAAACATGGCTTGGTTGATCCCTTTAACCAACCGGAACACAATTTTCATCGAACTGTCTCCTTCCATAACCTGAAGTTTCCACCCGGCTTATGGCTTGACTGCCAACGCCGGGTGGAAAGCGCAACGGATAGAAAGGGGATGCGAGCAAAAGGAAGCGATTTCCTTTACAACACTTGGTAATATTTAATAATCACCTGATCAGGTTCCCTTTGTCCCACCCCGATAAAAATGTGTCGATTTAACCAAGTATATTTTTCTGCCGCCACTTCAAAGGTGGGCGTTGTTCTAAAATAATAGGACTCAGGATCAACGGATTCTCCGCGATACAGCTTCTCAATGATCTCTGCCGGACCATGACGGTATCCTCTGTTAACCACTGAAATAAGGGTCCCGTCATCAGTCTTTAGGGTGTAGCGGGCCACCACCTCAGCCACCCCATCGCTTCTTATCAGCTGCCAGTCCGCCCCTCCCGGAAGGATGCTTCCTTTTAACCGGGGGCCTTCAAAGGTTCCGCCCGTGATGGGAATCACCCTGTTTCTTCCTTTTGCCGTTTCCCCAATTTCCAAAGCTGGTGCAATCGTAACTCGGGCTTCCATTAAAAAGCGCAACTGAACAGCCATTTCCCACTCACTCCTTTTTTAGAAACGACGAATAGACGACTCATTACCGGCCAAGCTCCCGATTCAAAATTTCCACGATCCGGGCATTGTTTTCACTCATTTGGGCAAAGTTATCCCACACAATCTGGCTGCTTGCCTTTAACTTTTCCACTTCCTCATCAGGCAAGGTGATGATTTCCACGCCATATTCTTGGGCAAAATTTAGGGTTTCTTGGGTTAAGTATTCAGCGCCTTCAATCGTTTCCTGCTCAATCTCCGCGGCCACATCCAAAATGATTTGCTGAAGATCACTGGGCAGTTTATTCCACGTTTGCAGACTGACATAGGTCACCATGTAATTTGAACTTAATATGGGAGGCATGATAATGTAGTCCGTCACCTCATGCCATTTAAAACTTTCAATGTTTCGGTAAGGGGAAGGATACCCGTCTATCACGCCTCGTTGCATCGCTTCGTACACTTCGCTCACACCAACGTTGGCACTGGCCAGACCCAGTTCTTCGTACCAGGGGGTCCATAAGCCCCCGCCTGAACGGAAAACAAGTCCCTTCAAATCGTCAATGCTGTAAATCGGCGTGTTGCTCATCAATCCGTATTCTCCCGTGGGACCGTAGATTAACGTTTTCGCCCCATAGGCTTCTGTTTCTTGCTCCAAAATTTCCCCCACTTCCGATTCTTTCAACAGTTTTAAAGCGTGTTCCGTTGATTCAGACCAAAACGGCAGATTAACGACAAAGGTTGATGGAACGATATCGCCGTAATATTGGGGGACCGTTAGAGCGAAGTCGATGGTGCCTGAAGCCAGAGCATCTAAAATTTGATCCCCGCCCACCAAGGCGTTGCTAAAGTGAAGATCAAAGGTGATGCGCCCTTCCGACTCTTCTTCCACTCTTTGAGCAAATTTTTCGATCATGAGATACTCGCCTTCATAACCTGTTGTGGCTTTTGGGAAGTTGGAATTAAAAGTAAACTTAAACGTTTGGTTGTTTGATGCTTCTCCGTTACCATCGGGTGAACTTGTATCTGAACTGCAGCCAACTAGAAGCAATAAAAGAGTAAATAAGATTCCTCCATACAGCCACAAGCGGTCAACTGGCCAATAGCGTTTCAAACCAACCCCTCCTTTATATAAATTTTGGGAATGTGAAAATATAATACAATAAACTGATTATATTATTAATCCACATAATATATGAAATTGATTGACAAATCTAGTAATAATGATGGAAAAGGATGGAAATCTATCATCGATAGGCTCATTTGTGTAACGGGGGTAAAATTTGTACACTTAAGGGGAAGGATCAACGAGTTAAGCTAAGAAGGTGTTCTAGATGCAGAAAGTGATTGTGATTGGCGGGGGAATTATGGGGGCTTCCGTGGCTTATCATTTGGCCAAGAAGAACGTACAGGTGATTTTGGTGGACCGAGAGGATACGGGACAAGCCACCAAAGCGGCAGTGGGAATGATCTGCCCCTGGATTTCCCAGCGAAGAAATAAAGCATGGTACCGCTTGGCCAAAGAGGGGGCCCGTTACTATCCCCGATTGATCGAAGAGCTAAAACAGAGAGGAATCAAGGAGACAGGGTATGCTCAAGTGGGCGTGCTGAGTCTCCATACCGATGAAAATAAACTGAATCAAGTGGAGGAAAGGGCTTACCTAAGACGGCAAGCTGCCCCGGAAATGGGGGAGATTGTGCGTCTAGCCTCCAAGCAAACCCAGGCCATGTTTCCGCCCCTTGCCGATGGATACGGCGCCATCTATATTGGCGGCGGGGCCCGTGTCAACGGGAACGCCTTGCGGGAAGCCCTGGTGCGGGCCGCTACAGATCTGGGGTTGATCTATCTTAAAGGGGAGGCAAAGCTTTACTGCCAGAGGAGCCGCCTGATCGGCGTTGAGGTGAACGGAACACGGTATACCAGTGACCACATCGTATTGACGGCTGGTGCCTGGGTTAATCAGCTCCTTTCTCCCCTAGGGTTGAAAGCCCAGATTAAGCCTCAGAAGGGACAGATTGTCCATTTAAACCTGCGGCAGGATGGAACGGGCACCTGGCCGGTTGCGATGCCGCCCAACAACCAGTATATTCTGGCTTTTGAACAGGGGCGTATCATTGTGGGAACAACCCATGAAGATGAGGCCGAATTTGATGACCGGGTGACGGCAGGGGGAATTCATACCATCCTTGATAAAGCATTATCGGCCGCTCCCGGTTTGGCTTCGGCCGCTGTCATTGCCATGCGGGCCGGCATAAGGCCCCAAACGCCCCAATTTCTCCCGGTTTTTGGTCCTGTTTCAGGCTTTGACAATTTGTGGATGGCCAATGGATTGGGGTCAACCGGTTTAACGGTGGGCCCCTATCTGGGCTCACAACTGGCCAAACTGATCTTGGGCCAGCCCACGGAACTGGACCCCGCTCAATATAATGTCAATTCCATCATCACCAGGTTATGAAGGTCATTCATGTGTAAAAAAGGTTTATTCACGTTTAAAAATAGATAAGGGCAGGTTAGCGGAAACGATATAATGGGGCTCATCCACGATCTCATTAATCTTCAAATCAACGGCGATGCTGCACAAAATATAGGCATCGTAGCGATTCAACCCATGGTTGGCGTGTAAGTAGTTAATCATGGCCCGCACAGCCTCCTGGGCACATACTTTTAAATCAGGGCCAATGCCCGTGGTACAGTAGAAGCCCTGATCATGAGCACTCGAAGAAAGTGAGCCTGGAGGCGCTATATATTGAGGCCCTGGGAGAGATCTGTTTTTATGAACGGTAAACTTTAGCGCTCCATCCAAGGGGGCTTCAACGGCCGTGATGCATACTTCCCCATCCCCTTGGGCCGCATGCCCGTCTCCAGCTGAAAACAACGCCCCCTTTACCTGTACCGGCAAAAACAGTCGTGCCCCCTTGGTTAAATAACGGGTGTCCATATTGCCCC
>CALFAC010000157.1 GCA_937927935.1 uncultured Bacillaceae bacterium | reverse complement strand
TACAACCAGGAGTTATTGCCTGAAGAGATTGATATTTTAAAACGTATGACCAACCTGCCCATCGATGTGGATGCCATGGTGGCTGTCACCAATATGTACCGGGCCGCCCAACGGATGCGGTCCAAAATGGAGCGGGAGGTGCTCTCCCGCTATGGGTTGTCTTGGAATGGCTTTGCCCTGTTGTATAATCTGTGGATCTGGGAAGGGATGGAGACCAGGGAATTGGAACAGTCCATGAATGTGACCCGAGCTACCGTAAGCAGCATCTCTTATACCTTGGAACGTAAAGGATTGTGTCAGCGTAAACAGCAAACCCATGATCGCCGGCTGGTTACCATTACGTTGACAGAGGAAGGAAAAAGAGTGATGGAAGAACTTTATCCTCAATTTAACAAGGCGGAGGCTGCGATTGTGAAGGATTTATCCAAAGAGGAGCAACGGGAATTGACGCGGCTGTTGCGCAAGGTGATTAAAACCATGGGAGAAGGATGAGCGATGTCATTACAGTGCATAAGGCTATAGGTACAAAGTTCAGGCACAAAGCAGGGCAACCCACTTTGTGCCTGATTTTTTTGACTATCTTTTTTACATTAAAGATTTTCCCTGTAACTGGATAAATCTTTTCCCTGTAGTTAATTAAAGCTTTTTTCTGTAGCAAAGGCAGCCTATTCAATCTCATAGGCTGTGTTGCGGGCATTGTCTGAATCCTCGGGCTGGGCGCCAATATCGCCAAAATCCACCTCTTTTTCTTTAATAAAATTGGTCAGACGGCACAGGTCGTTCACTACCACTTCCACCACATCGCCGGGTTCAACCGGACGGGAGTTGGCTGGGCAGCCAGTTAAAATGATATCGCCTGGCTCCAGGGTGATCAGGCGGGTAATATCCTGAATGATGTAGTCAAAGGGAAACATTAACTCCCGCGTATTCCCCTCCTGCACCTGCTTGCCGTTGACATATGTTTTTAAAGAGAGATCATGGGGATCCACTTCATCGGCCGGAATGATAAAAGGTCCGATGGGGCAAAACCCATCCTGTCCCTTTACCCGAAACATGGAGCCGCTATCTGAAGTGCGAAAATCATGGAGGCCGTAATCATTGGCGGCGGTGTAGCCGGCAATGTAATCCCAGGCCTCAGCCCGCTTGACGTTTTTGGCCCGCTTGCCGATGACAAGGGCAATTTCCCCCTCGTAATTTAGGTACTTGGTGTTTTTCGGTTTATAGACGTTCATCCGGTGGCCTGAAAGGGCTGAAACCGGTTTCATAAAATAAGAGGGCCAGCGAGGGGGCTTGGCTCCAAAGGCCTCAATGCGACTGGGAAAATTGAGGTGCATGCAGATGATTTTGGTGGGTTGAACGGGAGCAAGGAAGGTTACCTCCTCCTCACTGAGCGTTTCCCCCGTTTCCAAAACCACCTGACCCTCTCTCCAGGTTGCGTCTACCACTTCTCCTTTATATTCCACGCGAATTGGATACATCATTTCCCCTCCATTCTGTGTTTAGAAGAGCATGCTTTTTAGATGTCAATAATCTGTGATAACTATTTGAGATGGGACTCCAGCACTTTACCGCCCCGGAAGGTGTAGCCGAAGGAATGATAGTACCCTTTTAACATCTCTTTGGGTTCAATCGCTTTCAACTCTTCAAAGGGAGAATCATAAAAAGTTAATTCAGCTTCCCCTTCCCAGATGGGACTCACCTCTTTTTCCACACCGGAGAAGGTGATCAGATCGTAAAAGACAGGCTGGTCGGGTTCCAGATCCGGAAAATGACGGGAGTTGTGCAGCGGAGGATCATTAACCGTCGGTCCCGTCTTTGATATTCCCGTCAAGGTGAGGCGGGCATCGATCAGCCGTCTGCCGCCCGAGGAGAGGGTAGCCCCAAAGGTGCCCCCTTTTTCCAGGCGGGGCCCTGCCTTACCCACCGTGACCGGCCGGGTCATCCATACCTCGCCAATTTTCTTGGGGAAGCCTTGGATCCAACCCCGCAGCATGGCAAAATCCTTATCCACCCAAATATAGACACAGCGGCAGGCGGGATTCCCTTTATACTTGGCTCCCACCACAATGAAACATTCCTTGTATTGGGCAAAATAGGGATCTAACAGTTCCTTTCCCCCTTCGGAGCAGGACTGCCAGTCGGCAAAAATGACAGAAACAGCCCCAGGGTCATCGGCCGGATCAAGTTCATCGGGCAGAAGGGCAATCACCGCATCGGGATCGGTGCGGTACTCAATCACCAGCAGATCCCCAGAATAATACCAGGGAGGCGCAGGGACTAAGTTGGCCCTTCCTTCCGGCGAGAGAGGCAAGGAGTATCCTTTTAATTTTGCAGCCATGGGTAAAACCACCTTTCTTTTTAAATAGAGTAAAATTTTTTAATAATTAGGGATCGAATGACTTGACAGTAAAAAAATCTGCCTGCTATAATCATATCATATCTAATGATTATATCAATTCCAAATTTTATTGTCCCTAGGAGGGTAGCGTAATGCCAGCAAGAACGGGAAAACAGTACTTGGACAGCCTTCGTGATGGCAGAGAAATTTGGTTAAATGGCGAAAAGGTGGAGGATGTGACTCAACATCCTGCCTTTAAAGAGACGGCAGAAGCGATCGCTCATCTGTATGATTTACAGCATGAGCATGCCGATATCATGTTGATGAAATCGCCTGATACGGGTGATCCAGTTAATATTACCCATAAAATTCCGAAGAGCAAAAATGATCTTGCCCATATTCAAAAAGCGGTGAAACTGTGGGCCGAATCGTCGGCCGGCATCATGGGCCGCAGTCCCGACTACCTCAATATCACCTTTGCCTGCTTTGCTGCCCATGCCCATGTGTGGGCCAGAAGGGGGAATGACCGTGGCGCCCAAAATCTGATCAATTATCAACGGCAATTGAGGGAAAACGATTGGTGCTTAACCCATTCCATCATTAATCCCCAGGTGGATCGTTCGGTACCGGAGGCGGAACAGGGGGCAGGGGAAGTCTCTTTGCATAAGGTGGGGGAGACTGAGGATGCCATCATTGTCCGCGGAGCCCGAATGTTGGCCACCCTGGCCCCTTTTGCCGATGAACTGGCCGTCTATCCGGGCAGTGACATTCGCATTCAGGATAAAAAATACGCCATCTGCTTCAGCATACCCATGAATACGCCGGGCTTAAAATTTATTTGCCGCGATTCCTATACCAAAAACCGGAACCGCTTTGACTATCCTTTTTCATCCCGCTTTGATGAGATGGACGCCGTTGTAATTTTTGATGATGTTCATGTGCCGAAAGACCGGGTCTTTTTGGATGGAGACCCCATTGGCTATACGGAGGTGATTCATGATACCCATTGGCGGGCCTACATTATCTTTCAGGCGATGACTCGTGCTCTGACCAAATTGGAATTTGCCTTTGGTTTGGGCCATTCCATTGCTGAGATGACCGGTGTGAACCGCTTTGATCATGTGCAGGAAAAGCTGGGGGAAATGTGGACCATGATGGAGATGACTCGCTCCGCCTTGGTCTCAGCCATTGAAGGCGCCTTTGCCAATGAAGAGGGCACCTTTATCCCCGATGAACGCCCCTTGGTGGCCTTAAGAGGCATTATGCCCAAATGGATTCCACGGGCCTTTGAACTGCTCCGTCTGGTGGGCGGTGGCGGCTTTATGCTTACACCCAGCCGGGCCGATCTGGACGGTCCGCTGAGAAAGTACATTGACAAATATTATCAGGCTCGAAACGCTCCTGCTGAAGAACGGATTCGCCTCTTTCGCATGGCTTGGGATTTCATCGGTTCCGATCTGGCCAGCCGGGGGGAGCTGTATGAACGCTTTTACTTAAGCGATTCCTTCCGCATGACGGCGATGGCCTACCGGCTGGCTGATAAAACGCATCCGGTCGGTTTGGTCAACCGGTTTCTTGATGAAGAGATCATTGAAAAAAATAAAAGCACAACGGAGGTGCAATCACGGTGAGCACTGTAACCCATGAACGCATCAATGTGGCTGGCGTGGAAGTTTCCCCTCACCACTTTATTGGCGGCCAGCGCGTCGCTTCGAAAAACAGGTTTACGGTGAAAAGTCCCATCGATGAAGCGGTGCTGGGCGAGGTATCAGCCGGTGGAAAAGAAGAGATCGATCGGGCGGTTGAAGCGGCGACCAAAGCCTTCCCCCAGTGGGCGGCTCTCGGACCAAAAGGAAGAGGGCCCATTTTAAGAAAGCTGGCTTCCCTCATTGAAAAACACATCGAAGAATTGGCCCAGGTGGAGACCCGGGATAACGGCTCCTTATTGGAAGCCAGCCGCCTGCGGGTGATGAAACGGGCTGCCTTAAATATCCGCTTTTTTGCCAACTATGCTGAGGAAATGGAGCTGGAAAAGTGGTCTGCCGGCGGTGCTGGGTATGAAGCCCATTATGATCCTTCAGGTGTGTCAGGCCTGATCACGCCGTGGAATGCCCCCTTTATGCTTTCCACCTGGAAAGTGGGTCCTGCTCTGGCAGCAGGCAACACAGTGGTTTTAAAGCCACCCGAATGGGCTCCCTTTACCTGCTCTTTGCTAGCCGATTTTGCCCAGGAAGCGGGCATTCCTGACGGCGTGCTCAACGTGGTGCAAGGCATCGGTGAAGAGGCAGGGGCCGCTTTGGTTAATCATCCTGGGGTGAGCAGAATCTCCTTTACAGGGTCAGTCGAAACAGGCCGTTTGATTGCCGGCCAGGCGGGAAAACGGCTGGTACCTGTCAGCCTGGAGCTGGGCGGAAAATCCCCCCTGATCGTGTTTGATGATTGTGATTATGAAGCTGCTGTCAAAACCGCTTTGGGCCAATATGATAATGCGGGACAAGTGTGTGTCGCCGGTACCCGAATTTTGGTTCAGGAAACCATTGCTGATCAGTTTTTGAACGATATGAAAAACGGAGCTAAACAGATTGTTTTAGGTGATCCCCGCAATCCGGAGACGGATGTGGGCCCCTTGATTACCCGGGAGCATTTACAGCGGGTGCAAGGGTTTGTGGATCGGGCCATCGCCGCTGGGGTGACTGTGGTCTACGGGGGTAAGGTGTCAGAACAATTAGGCGGTTTGTACTTTGAGCCTACCCTGCTCACTGATATTCCCCCCGAAGCGGAGATCGTTAAAAAAGAGGTGTTTGGTCCTGTCTTAACGTTGCAAACCTTTAAAACGGAAGAAGAGGCGATTGCGATGGCCAATGCGACGGATTATGGTTTGGCCGCCACTGTGTTTACCAGGGATGAAGAGCGAGCCCGTCGGGTAGGAGGCGCAGTTAAAGCGGGAACAGTGTGGGTGAACACCTTCTTTGCCCGTAATCTGGCCGTTCCCTTTGGAGGATGCAAAATTTCCGGAATTGGTCGGGAAGGCGGTCGCTGGAGCTTCGATTTCTTCTGTGATGTTAAAACGCTTTCCTGGCGGGAAGGAAGCTTTGACGCTTAATCAAGGAAAAAACGATGTATCTGAGGTTCTGAAGGATGAAAAGACAAAAGGATGTGGGACAATGGCAACGGAATTTGCCTCTGCTTCCAGCACAGAACTGATAGAGCAGTTGAAAAATAATGGGGTTAAAGTGGTGAGGGTCACCTATCCGGATATGCATGGATACATGCGAGGAAAGGATATCCCCATTCACGCGTTTAATGACGTGATCCAGAGCGGAATCTCCTTCTGCATCGCCAATCTTGTCGATGATTTGTCAGGCAATCCTCTGGATGCCCCCGGCATGGCCCCTGACCGGGGATTTCCCGATATGCGGGCCAGGCCAGATGTGGCCACCCTGGTGCCGGTCCCATGGGAAGCGGACACTGTCCAATGTATTGCTGATCTCTTTGATGGGGCGGAACCGGTGGCCCACTCCCCCCGCCACCTGCTAAAAAGAGCGGTGGAAGAGGTGTATACCGCTTTAAAGTTAAAACCGGTGGTGGCCCATGAACTGGAATTTTTTCTTCTGGAAAAAACGGAAGAAGGCTGGAAAAGATACAGTGACCGTCCGGCCATGGTGTACACCATTGGCCGGCGCAGCGATGAACGGGGCGTGATACGGGCCATGCTGCAAGCCGGAGAAGCCATGGGATTAGGGCTTACCGCCGGCAATCATGAATTTGCCGGAGGTCAATTTGAAATTAATATGCGCCATGGCTTTGCCCTGGAATCGGCCGACCGCGCCTTTCGCTTTAAAAACATGGTCAAGGAAGTGGCGGCCGAGCATGGCTTGCTGGCCACTTTTATGGGGAAACCGTTTAATGATATAACGGGATCCGGCTACCATCTGCATCTCAGTTTGGTGGATGAGCATGGGGAGAACCGTTTCTTTGATCCTGGTCAACCGGACCAATTGAGTCAGACCATGAAACATTTTATCGGCGGTATTTTGACCCATGCCCCGGCTCTGATGGCCTTTTTATCGCCCAATATCAATGCCTACAAACGTTTCGTTCCCGATAGCCTGGTGCCGTTAGCCGTCAATTGGGGCTACGATAACCGCACCACCTTTATCCGGGTGCCCCCGGAGCGAGAAGGGGCTTGCCGGCTGGAGATGCGGGCTGGAGATGCTGCGGCCAACCCTTACTTGATCACCGCCGTCATTCTGTGGGCCGGATTGGATGGTATAGAAAAGGGGATCGATCCCGGAGAAGCTTTACAGGGTAACCTGTCCAGTCCGCAGTCTGGGGGAAATCTTTTACCCCGCAGTTTGGAAGAAAGCTTACATTATTTAAACCATAATCAGACGCTCATCAATCGGCTCGGTCAGTCAGTGGTAAATGCCTATACCGCCATGAAAGAAGCGGAATTAGAAAGGTTCCGCACCTATGTTACCGATTGGGAGTTTAATGAATATGCCTTCCATTTATAACGAGTTACCCGTTATAGGCATTACCAGCTGTCGCCAGTATTTGCCCAAAGTGACTGAAGGGCGGACCGAGGCCGATCTGTATACGCTTGCGGTTGAATATGTGGCGGTGATCCGCCGGGCCGGAGGATTGCCGGTGATTTTGCCCCACGGCACGCCAGAGGATGGGGCTAAATATATAGATGAACTGGATGGACTGGTCTTATCCGGAGGGGGTGATATTGATCCCAAAAGTTACGGCGAGACCAATGAGGGGCTATCTTATGACACCAATTACGCTGTGGATCAGTTTGAGATGGCGCTGATTCATGCCGCCAAGGAGCGGAACATTCCCACCCTCGGTATCTGCAGAGGACTGCAGATGCTGTCTGTAGCTTTTGGCGGGAAGATGTACCAGGAGCTTCATGATATCTATCCTCACCATCCCCGGGTGAAAGGAAAAACGCGGGAAGAGATTATGGTTTTGCGTCACAAGGTCAATTTAAAACCAGGCTCCCAGCTGGCCCAAGTGTATGGGGGTACAGAGATCGTGGTGAACAGTATCCATCATCAGTGCATTCGCACCGTGGGAGAAGGTTTTGAGGCCGTGGGCTGGAGCGAGGATGGGATCATAGAGGCTATTGAATCAACCGGTGACTGGGTTTCTTGGGGGGTTCAGTGGCATCCGGAAAAGTTGGAGGCATCGCCCGCCATTATTGAAACATTTGTCAAGGAAGTAAAACGATCAATGGTTGATAGGAGGAGGTAAACATGGGCAACCAACTGGTGAGAACGGTGGGGCTTTGGCCAACGGTCGCCACGGCTGTCGGTATTGTTGTGGCTTCCACATCGATGGTATCGTTGGGCCAAGGTTTTGGGATCGCTGGACCAGGCTTTATCATTGCCATGGTGTGTGCCATGCTGCTTAACCTTTTTGTCGCGTTCTCCTTTTCAGAGCTTTCATCCATCATCCCCCGGGCGGGTGGGATTAACCACTACACCTTGCCCACCATGGGCCCTTTTGTGGGCATGATTTCCGTGATTAGCGGCTATTTGTTGGTCAATATGTTTGCCGGAAGTGCCGAGGCCAGCATCGCCGGATTTGTGGTGAGCGATGTGTTTCTGCCCTCTGTGCCGCCTGCTCTCATATCTGTCATCTTTGTGGTGATTCTTGGCCTCATAAATATTCGAGGGATCAGACTGTACAGCTGGGTTCAACTGGTGCTTACCATTCTGCTTATCGGTTCTTTAGTGATCATCGGCTTGATCGGTTTGACCGGCACGGGAACAGGGGAGCCGCTGGAGACCACCCTGGACTTTAATACCATGGGTTGGGGAATTTTTGGCTTGACGGCACTCGCATTCTGGCTCTTTGTGGGCATTGAGTTTGTCTGCCCCATGGCGGAGGAGATTAAAAAGCCCCGTCTCTACATTCCCTTATCCATGATCTTGGCCCTGTTAATCATTTTGATCACCGACATCATTTACGGCTTTGCCTCCATTCGCTATGTGCCATTGGATCAGTTGGCCAACTCTGAATCGCCCCATGTGCTGGCCGCCACTGCCATACTGAGTCGAACCGGGCAGATCTGGATCGGCATCATCACGGTATTGGCCACGGTGAGCACCATCAATACATTGATCATGGCTATCTCCCGCATGCTGTATTCCATGGCCCATGAAGGCCAGCTGCCCAAAATATTTGGTCGACTGAACCGCTGGGGGAGTCCCTGGTTCTCCACCGTGTTTATGACAGCCATCTTTTGCATTTTCATCATCGCTGGCATTGCCACAGCTGAATCGATCACCGCGCTTATTTTGGCTGGCGCCTTTTGCTGGTTTGTCACCTACATCATTGCCCATCTTAATGTGATCATTCTGCGTTATAAATACCCCAATGTGAAACGGACCTTTAAATCACCATTGGGCATCACCTTCCAGGTGATTGGAATTTTAGGGATGCTGTACATGATGGTGAATATTTTCCCTGAACCAGACGTGAAAAGCCAGATTTACCGCTTTGCCCTTTTGTTCTTGGCCTTAACGGTGTTATACGCTCTCCTCTGGGTTAAGTTTGTGATGAAAAAAGGCTTGTTTGAAATTACGCCCTTGGAGAAGCTGCTGGAAGAGGTGAACCTGCCTGATGATGAGGCGCAAGATTTGCCGGATGAAGGCAGCACGGTCAAAGCGTGATGTTTACAGGGGATAAACAAGCTGCAAGGAGGGTTACCGCATGCCCATGAAAGAGACTAAAGAGATTCAGTTGAAGACCCCCGTTCCAGGCCCAAAGGCTGAAGAATGGCTGGCAAGGAAGATTCAAAATGTCCCCCGGGGCCCCTTTACCACACTGAACACCTTTGCCGCTAAAGGAGAAGGAGCACTTCTTACCGATGTGGACGGCAATCGCTTTATCGATTTTGCCGGAGCGATTGGCACCTTAAATGCCGGCCACTGTCCGCCCCGGGTGGTGGAAGCTTTGAAAAAACAACTTGATCACTTTATACACACCTGTTTTCATGTGATGATGTATCCGTCGTACATCGAACTGGCGGAAACCCTTAATCAGCTCACCCCAGGCGATCATGAGAAGAAAACCTTCTTTTTAAACAGCGGGGCTGAGGCGGTGGAAAACGCCATCAAGATCGCCCGCAAATATACGGGGCGCAAAGCGATCCTTTCCTTCGAACGGGGTTTTCATGGCCGCACCTTACTCACCATGTCCCTCACCAGCAAGGTGAAACCTTATAAATTTGGGTTTGGCCCCTTTGCTCCTGATACCTATAAACTTCCCTATCCCTACTACTACCGGCGGCCGGCTGGCTGGACCGAAGAGGATCTCGATGAGGAGCTGTTGAATCGGCTGAAAACCTTCTTTTTAACAGAGGTGCCGGCGGAAGAGGTGGCCGCCATCATCATGGAACCGGTGCAAGGGGAGGGCGGGTTTGTGGTTCCTTCTCCTCGTTTCGTGCAAGGGGTCAAACAAATTTGCGAAGAACACGGCATTTTGTTTATCGCCGATGAGATTCAGACCGGGTTTGGCCGGACGGGTAAATGGTTTGCCTGTGAACATTTTCAGGTGGTGCCAGATCTGATCACCATGGCCAAATCGATGGCGGCCGGAGTTCCCATCAGTGCGGTGACCGGCCGGAGCGACATTATGGATGCCCCAGATGTGGGCCAGATTGGGGGAACTTTTGGGGGAAGTCCCCTGGGATGCACCGCGGCCTTGGCTACCATCGAAACCATCCGGGAAGAGGGTCTGGTGGAGCGGGCGACTACAATCGGTCAAACCATTATGACCCGTCTAAGGAGTCTGCAGGAACAAGTCCCTCAAGTGGGTGATGTACGGGGGTTAGGGGCTATGTGCGCATTAGAACTGGTTAAAGACCCCGTCACCAAAGAACCTGATCCGGAACTTACGGCCGCCGTCATCCGGGAATGTCATCAAAATGGCCTGGTGGTGATGAGCGCCGGCATCTACAGCAATGTGATCCGCCTCCTGTGTCCCTTGGTGATTACGGATGCGCAGTTGCATGAAGGTCTTGACGTATTAGAACGTGCTGTGAAAAAATTGACCAAAAATAAATAAAAATAGGCCAACAATTGAATAATCAAAAAATGCTGGCCTAGGGAGGGACACATGATGAGAAAAAAACTGTTTATAGGCGGCCAATGGGTTGAAGGAAAAACCTATGCCCCCCTGTATTCCCCCTATTCGGGAGAGCAGATTGCTGAAGTTCCGGTGGCTAGCCAGGAGGAAACGGATCAGGCGATCAGCGCCGCGTACGAGGCTCGTTCCGCCATGCGGGCCATGCCGGCCCACCAGCGGGCCCAAATTTTGCAGAAGGTTTCCGCTTTATTTAAAGAGCGCATGGAAGAAGCCGCTAAACTGGTAGCGCTGGAAGCAGCCAAGCCCATCAGGACGGCCCGGACCGAAATTACCAGAACGATCCAAACCTATCAATTTGCCGCAGAGGAAGCGAAGCGAATCGGTGGCGAAGTGTTGCCTCTAGATGCGGCCGTAGGCGGTGAAGGCCGGTTGGCCTATACCAAGCGGGAACCCCTGGGGGTCATTGGAGCCATCACCCCGTTTAACTTTCCCATGAATCTGGTGGCCCATAAAGTAGGGCCGGCCATTGCCACCGGAAACACGGTGGTGCTAAAGCCGGCCAGCCAAACCCCGCTATCCGCCTTCTTTTTGGCTGAACTGTTTGAGGAAGCAGGCTTGCCCAAGGGAGCCCTCAACGTGGTAACCGGCGGGGGCAGGACGGTAGGACAGCAGCTGGTTCAGGATCCCCGCTTGGGGATGATCACCTTTACAGGCAGTCCCGAGGTGGGAATTGGGATTAAAAATCAGGCGGGATTGAAAAGAGTGACGCTGGAGCTGGGCTCCAATTCCGCCGCCATTGTCGACCATACGGTACGAGACCATTTGGATTGGATTGTGGACCGCTGCGTGATGGGAGCCTTTACCTATCAGGGGCAGGTCTGCATCTCCTTACAGCGCATCTATGTGCATGACAAATTGTATGACGCCTTTGTCACCCAATTTGTGGAAAAAACAAAAGAACTGGTCTGGGGCGACCCCCTTTCTGAAGAGACGGACATCTCGGCCCTGATCACCCCTCAGGATGTAGAGCGCGCCCTCCAATGGATTGAAGAGGCTGTTGAGGGAGGGGCGGAGATCGCCTGCGGGGGAGAAAGGGAAGGGAATATTTTGAAGCCCACTGTTTTACTCAACGTTGATCCCACCCTTAAGGTTTCTTGCCGGGAAGTGTTTGCTCCCATTGTCTTGATCAATCGCATACAAACGGTGGAAGAAGGATTGGCTCTCGTTAATGATTCCCGGTACGGTTTGCAAGCCGGTCTATTTACCGCCAACCTGATGCTGGCTTTGGATGGTGCAGACAAACTGGAGGTAGGCGGCGTGATGATTAACGATATTCCCACCTTCCGAGTGGATCATATGCCCTATGGCGGGGTGAAGGAAAGCGGCTTTGGCCGGGAAGGTATTCAATATGCTGTGGAAGAGATGACGGAGCTCAAACTGGTGGTGGTCAATCGTTCAATGGGTTAAATCCTAACCTAATCAGATGTTGATACAGGCAGGAGGCAGAAGGACATGACGGACGTGCAGAAGATGTATATCGATGGAGAGTGGGTGCTTGCAGAAGGAGACAAAACAAGACCGGTGTACAATCCCGCCACGGGTGAGGTGCTGGCTGTTGTCACAGAAGGGGATCAACGGGATGCCCGGAAAGCCATTGCTGCAGCCAAAACCGCCTTTTACCATTCAGAGTGGTCTGCAACATCTGCCCGTCAGCGGGCCCAATTGCTCATGGCGATTGCTGAAAAGCTGGAGCAAAGGGCCGATCAACTGGCTGAGCTGGAAACCTTAAATAACGGCAAACCTTTGCGAGAGTCTCGCACCGATGTGGCTGAAGCTGCCAACTGCTTCCGCTATTACGCGGGGCTGGCCACCAAGCCCCACGGTCAAACCTATGAAGTGGGCCCTGGCGTGCAAGCCTTTACCGTGAGGGAACCTATCGGAGTGTGCGGCTTGATCACTCCCTGGAACTTCCCGCTGATGATGTCCGCCTGGAAGCTGGCTCCCGCTTTGGCAGCAGGAAATACGGTGATTCTTAAGCCATCCACATTAACTCCTCTGACAGCCATTAAGCTGTTTGAAATCTTCGAGGAAGTGGGGTTGCCCAAAGGGGTGGCCAACCTGGTTTTAGGATCGGGTTCCACCGTGGGACGGGAACTGGCGGCCAGCCATGATGTGGATAAAATCTCCTTTACCGGCGGAACCGATACCGGCCGGGAGATAATGCGCCTCGCTGCCGGCAATTTGAAAAATATCTCCTTGGAACTGGGGGGCAAGTCTCCCAACATCGTTTTTGCAGATGCTGACTTTGAAACCGCCCTTGAATACGCCTTATTTGCCATTTTCCTCAATCAAGGTCAGGTCTGTTCCGCTGGCTCCCGCCTTTTGGTGGAAGAAGCCATCTATCAACCCTTTATGGAGCGTCTGGCGGAGAGGGCCCGGCAGATTAGGGTGGGTCCGGGGATGGATCCTAAGACAGAGATGGGTCCCCTTATTTCGGGTGATCACCTGCAGGATGTGCTCAGTTATGTTCAGATTGGCCTGGAAGAAGGGGCCACCCTTCTCTGCGGTGGAAAGCGAATCACGGAAGGGGAGTTGGCCAAAGGGTACTTTATGGAGCCCACCATCTTTACAGATACCCATCCCAACATGCGCATTGTAAAAGAGGAAATATTCGGACCTGTCTTAGTGGTGCAAACTTTTAAAGATGAAGAAGAAGCCATCAAACTGGCCAATGACTCCGTTTATGGGTTGGCGGGGGCGGTCTTTACCCAGGATGGAGCCAAGGCACAGCGGGTGATCAGTCAACTTAAGGCGGGAATCACTTGGATTAATGGCTATCATTCCGCTTATGTCGAAGCGCCGTGGGGGGGCTATAAGCAGAGCGGAATCGGTCGGGAATTAGGGACATGGGGTTATGAAGCTTTCACCGAGGTGAAGCAGGTCAATCTGAATAAAGAAGTGAAGCCCATCCGCTGGTTTAGCAATCCAGCTAAATAATCCGGTTGTCACTGAAGCTTAGCGCAAGCAGACCCGTTCTAAATTAAGCGTTATTAAATGTTTTCATCACTAACGTTAACCCGTTCATTACTAACGTTAAACCGTTCATTGAACTGTTTTATTGGTTAAAATAATCAAATTTTAATACATCAAGTTCATTCCACGAGGGAGGGTCTCTGTATGCTTAAACCTATCAAGTTAAGACGAATTGACCATGTGGGTTTGCGCGTGGCTGATTTGAATGAAGCCTCCCAGCGCTGGCAAATTCAATTTGGCCTGTCGCTTCGGGAGAGGACGGAGAAAGAGGCTTTTCTGCACTGCGGTTACGAACCTTATTGTTTACAGTTAAGGGAGGATGAAAAGCCAGGGTATGATCATACAGCCTATGAGTTGGCGGCCGATGTTTCTTTGGAAGATGCGGCTAAGTATCTGGAGTCCAAAGGGATTGAACATTGGTTTGAAAAGGGCTCCCTCTACCTGAAGGATGAGGAGGAGAATATCATTGAGCTTCTTCCCTATAAAAAACGGGAGAATACATTGCCCGATGTGGCTCGTTCCACCACCACGTTGCCGGGTTTTCGCCCCCGCAAGCTGGGTCACGTCAACTTCCTGACGGCGCGGCTACAGGAACAAGTTCAGTTTTATACCGAGATCTTAGGCATGAGAATTACCGACCGCTTGGGAACTGAAGGGGTTTGGTTCCATATTAATGCCGACCATCACGTGATGGCATTGGTCAATAAGGGATACGCCCATGTGCATCACTTTGCTCTGGAAATGGTGGATTGGGGCGAACTGCGCGTCGCTTTTGACCACCTGGCCCAGCATGGACGCTGGCTAGCCTGGGGACCTGTTCGTCACGGATTAGGCCGCAACTTGAGCGGATATGTCCGCATTGTGGAGGAAGAGTGTTTTGTGGAAATCTTCTGTGACATCGAACAGCTGGAACCGGATCATGAGCCCAGAAATTGGCCCGATAATGCCCATTCCTCCAATGTGTGGGGCATCCTTCCTCCTCGCTCTTACTTCCGGTTTGATGAAGCGGCCATCAAGTCGGAACGGGAGGGGTTGGAAGCTCTGGGCATTCCTCTTCCGCCCCTATAATTTCAACTCCCCCTACAATCTGAAAACTAAAAAGGAAATCTGAAAACTAGAAAGGAGGATCATGATGAAGACCGTGGAAGTCAATTTGGAACATGACGCCTTTGTGGAAAAGGTGCCCCATGAGACCTTTGCCTGGCTGCGCAAAGAGGCGCCGGTTTACTGGTATGACTGGAAGCAGGGGAAAGGGTTTTGGTGCATTACCCGCCATGAAGACATCACTCAGGTGTTGAAAAACTGGCGGGTCTACTCCTCTGAACTGGGTGGGGCCAACTTGGAGGATCTGGATGAAGAGCAGCGGAAAGCCCGCCAATCCATGTTGGAAACGGATCCTCCCCGCCACACCCGCCTGCGGGGGTTGGTGAGCAAATGGTTTACCCCCAAGTCTGTGGCCCAGTATGAAGGCTTGGTGCGTCAACTGACGCGGATCATCTTGGATGAGGCGTTGCAGCATAAAGAGTTTGACTTTATCGATAAAATCGCCGCTCAACTGCCCATTCAGGTTTTGGCCCGTATCCTCGGTGTTCCGCCAGAGGATACCCCGAAGCTCATTGAATGGGGCGATAAAATGATGGGCAATACCGATCCGGATGTGGCCGATGTGCTTTGGGACAGTAAAGAGGCGGAAAAATATCGTCTGTATCCCTTCCGCAGTCCGGCAGCCCTGGAGGTATTTGAATATGGTCACTGGCTAGGTCGAAAGCGGCGGAACAATCCTCAAAATGATCTGGTCTCCAAACTGGTCCACGCCGAGATTGATGGTGAGCGTTTGACGGAAAGGGAATTTGACACCATGTTCCTGCTTTTGGTGGTGGCAGGCAATGAGACGACAAGGCAAGCCATCGCCCATGGGATGCATGCTTTTATCCAATATCCCGAACAAACCGTTCGCCTGCAAGGGGATCCTTCTTTAATGCCCACAGCCGTGGAAGAGATTTTGCGCTGGTCCTCTCCCATTCTCCATTTCAGGCGGACTGCCACCACAGATACCACCATGCATGGCCAGACCATCAAGGCAGGCGACAAAGTGGTCTTATGGTTTGTATCGGCCAATCGGGATGAGACGGTGTTTGAAGATCCGGACCGATTTGACATCGGCCGCAACCCTAATCCCCATTTGGCCTTTGGTCAAGGAGGACCCCATGTCTGTCTCGGTTCGTATCTGGCCCGACTGGAGATTAGGGTGATGTTTGAAGAACTATTGCCCCATCTGCACAAGTTTTCTTTGGCTGGAAAGCCGGAGCGGATGTGCTCCAATTTTACCAACGCGTTAAAGCGGATGCCAGTAAGATTTCAATAGAGAAAGAGGGGGAACGTGATGGTTCAGTCCGTCCATATTTCCAGTGAAGAAGGGTTAAAGCGCGTGGAAGCGTTAAAAGAGCGGGGCGTACGACTGGTACGCCTGCAATATCCCGATTTGCACGGGGTGGCCCGGGGCAAGGTGGTCCTTATGGAGGAACTGGAACACGTGTATCAGCATGGGATTGGCTTTGCCCGCGGCATCATGTTTATCGACTTGCATCACAATGTGGTGACGGGCGTCGATACCGGGCTGCCCGATATTTTAGCCCGTCCTGACCTGTCTACTCTGACCCAGTTGCCTTGGGATCCGGAAGCTGCCTGGTGCATTGCTGATCTGGAAGAGCTTCAAACGGGAGAGCCTTGTTCGTTAGATTCCAGACATGCCCTGAAAAAAGTG
Organism: uncultured Bacillaceae bacterium; assembly: GCA_937927935.1. Classification (GTDB taxonomy): domain Bacteria; phylum Bacillota; class Bacilli; order Caldalkalibacillales; family Caldalkalibacillaceae; genus CALFAC01. The sequence goes on along the minus strand of CALFAC010000157.1, from coordinate 52,451 downwards.
ATTCAAAAATTTGAAGCGATTGGCTATGCACCCGTCGTGGGACCGGAGTTGGAATTTTACATTTGTGAGAAAGATCCTGAAGCCAGAGGTGGATTAAAACGCTATGTGAATAATGACTCCAACGTTTATACCACGGGACCCTTTGTTGACCCCCATAATGTATTGGAATATATGTTAGAAAATTGCGCCGCTTTTGGCATGAAGGCCTATGCGGCCAACCATGAATATGGTCGCAGTCAGTTTGAAATCAACTTGAAACATTCTCTCGCCCTTGATGCGTCGGATCGGACCTTCCTGTTTAAAGCTCTAGTGAAAGAATTGGCCGCCCGCAAGGGGCTGCATGCCACCTTCATGGGAAAACCTTGGAATGATGATGAAGGCTCAGGCACCCATTTCCATTTTTCCCTTTTGGATAGAAACGGCGCCAATGCCCTCTATGATCCTGAAGCGCCTGGCGGGTTAAGTGAGGTGGGCAGACATTTTATGGCCGGTATATTAAACCGGATGCTGGCCATCATGCCGCTGATCTGTCCGACGGTGAACGCTTATCGACGCTTTGCGGCTGAAGGGCTGGCGCCCACCCGGATCAACTGGGGATATGATAACCGTTTTGCCTTGATTCGCGTGCCGAATGAAACAGGAGAGGCCACCCGCATAGAAGTAAGGGTCGCGGACGGAACGGCCAACCCGTATCTGGCTGCCGCTGCTTTGCTTGCGGCAGGTCTAGACGGCATAGAAAATAAGCTGGAACCGCCCAAAGAAGTAACCGGCTTTATCTATGAACTGCCCGAAGAAGAACAGGGCACTCCCCTGCCAATCTCCCTGGATGGGGCTTTACCCTATTTAGAGAAGGATGAACTGTTGCGGGCCCATTTAGGCGATAGTTTGGTAGATACCTTTATCGAGGTGAAACGGGCGGAAATTGCCCGCTTCAGTCAATGGGTGAGCGACTGGGAACTGAGGGAGTATGCTTATCATCTCTAGAAGCTGATCAACTCAACAAGGAGGTCGAAAACATGGAACAATACCGCCTCCTTTGCTCGGCCAATGATGTGCCAGAGGGGGAAATGAAGTGTTATACCGTTAATGGACGGCGCATTCTGCTGGCCAAGGTTTCCGGCTCCTTTTACGCGTTAGATGCCCTGTGCCCCCATGAAGAGGGTTATCTGGATGAGGGCGACCTGGAGGATGAAACGGTCGTCTGCCCCATCCATTATGCCCGCTTCTCTTTAAAAACGGGGGAGGTTTTGGAGGGACCCGCAGAAGAGAATGCCACCTGCTATCCCGTAGAGGTGCGGGACGGATCGGTCTATATAAAAATATAAACCTTTCAAGGTGTGATTGAGCGGCCTTACTTGGCCAGCGCTTTCTTAACGGCTGGAGCCACCTTGGTGCCTAACAGCTCAATGGCGCGCAGCACTTTTTTATGGGGCAGGGTGCCTACGGTCAATTGGATCAGGAAACGGTCATGATTAAAGAGTTCATGCTGGAATAATATTTTTTCGATAACTTGCTGAGGACTGCCAACAAAATCGGCACCGCGCAGTGAGCGGGAAAAGTCAAACTGTTCCCGCGTCATTGGGGCCCAGCCCCTTTCCCGACCAATGCGGTCCATCATCAGTTTAAATGCTGGGAAAGCGGTGTCGGCGGCATCCTGGGAATCGTCGGCGATAAAGCCATGGGAGTTGATGCTTAAAGGGAGTCGACCGTGCCCTGCATTTTGGGCGGCTTGTCGGTAGATGTGAACAAAGGTGGTAAACCGCTCAGGCAGCCCACCAATAATGGCTAAAGCCATCGGTAGACCCAGTTTGCCCGTCCGTTTGGCTGATTGCGGCGTGCCTCCGACGGCCACCCACACCGGCAGCGGGTTTTGCAGGGGGCGGGGATAGACGCCACGGTGGTCTATGCTGGGACGATGTTTCCCTTTCCAGTCCACAACCTCCTCTTCCCGTAATTTAAGGAGTAAGTGCAGCTTTTCCTCAAATAGTTCGTTATAATCATTCAGATCATAGCCGAAAAGGGGGAAAGATTCGATAAAGGACCCCCGGCCCACCATAATTTCAGCGCGCCCCTGAGAGAGAAGATCCAGGGTGGCAAACTGCTGAAAGACCCGCACGGGATCATCAGAGCTTAACACATTGACGGCACTGGTTAAGCGTATCCGCTTGGTGCGGCTGGCGGCAGCGGCCAGCACCACGGCGGGCGCGGAAACGGTATAATCGGGCCGGTGGTGTTCGCCAATGCCAAATACGTCCAGGCCTACTTGATCGGCCAGTTCAATCTCTTCCATTAAACGGCGAAGCCGCTCTTCCGGGCTGATCAGCTGGCCGGTTTCAGGGTCAATGGTTCGTTCCCCAAAGGTGTAGATACCGATTTCCATCATCATGCCTCCTTCAAGATGTACGCTGCAAGGCCTATCCCTGACGAAATCATCAATTATAATTTATAATTCCGTTACGTTCCATCATACACAGTGTGGCGCTGGACAGCAATCGGCTATCCTCCCTGATGATTGTGAACATCAATCTTAGGGAGGTTTTTTATTTTTATAAGCAGTTTTGGTCATTCATTAGCAGTTTAGTTGTTCCGCTTTGGAAACATTGCATAAAAAGGAAGGGGATGGGAAAAACAAAACTGGATGGTACTGGAGCGGATACAGGCGGAGGGTAAAGCATGTTTAGACGAATAAACAAGTATCGCAAATGGCGCACCTTGCTTCAAAATGTAACCGATACCTTGGGACGGCCGGATGATTTTGTTGTGCGAACACTGACGGTTAAGGGCTATCAACGTAAGGTGTACTGCCTGTATATACGATCCATTACAGATAAAACGGTGATCAATGAATATATATTGGAACCGATTATGAACGGAAATTTTGAAGAGGCCGAATCATCCCTGGCTCAACAGAACCAGTTCATACAGGAGTATAAATTAAGCTCCATGTACCAGCAACAACTGGAGCAGCTGGTCGTTGACGCTCTGCTCAGTAGTCGGGCTGTGGTGGCCGATGTGGAAGAGGACCGGCTGCTTTTCTTTCCCTGTGCCCACTCTGATCACCGCCAAATTTCCGAGCCTGATTCTGAAGCAGTGATCCGGGGGCCTCACGAAGGCATTACGGAAAGCTTGGAGACCAATATTGGCCTGATCCGCAAACGGGTGCCCAATCCCAATGTACGGTTGGAACTGTTTCACATCGGCAGGGATACCCAAACAAAAGTGATGCTCCTCTATATAGCCAATATAACCCCAGACCCTATTGTACAGGAAGCCCGCCGCAGGATTGAAAAGATCGATACCGACAGCGTCTTGGAAAGCTCCTACATTGAGGAATTTATCCAAGACAACATGTATTCAGTGTTTCCCACTTTAGCCAATACGGAGAAGCCCGATGTGGTCGTGGCCCGCCTGTTGGAGGGAAAAGTGGCCTTTTTAGTCGATGGAACCCCCAGTGTAATTATGGGGCCCATGACGTTCTTTGAGTTTTTCAGCTCTCCGGAAGATCATTACGAACGGGCCGATATCGCCACTTTTATCCGCTTTATACGGTTTATTTCCTTTGTGATTGCCGTTTTGGTGCCGGCCATTTATGTGGCCACCACCAGCTTTCATCCTGAATTGTTGCCCACCGCCTTGGTGATCAGTTTGGCTTCCCAGGCGGAAGGGGTTCCCCTCCCCACGTTGGCCGAAGTTTTGATCATGGAGATCATTTTTGAAATTATTCGGGAAGCGGGACTGCGCATGCCCAGGGCGATTGGCCAGGCCCTCTCCATCGTGGGAGCCATTGTGCTGGGCCAGGCGGCCGTACAGGCCGGACTGATCTCCGCTGCCGTGGTGATTGTGGTTGCCGTCACCGCGATTGCCAACTTTGTTGTGCCTGTCTACGGCTTCGGTATTGCCCAGCGTCTGCTTCGCTTCAGCTTTCTGCTTCTGGGGGGGTTTATGGGGCTGTTTGGCGTTTTGTGCGGCTTGCTGTTTTTGATTATCCATCTCGTTTCATTAGAATCGTTCAAGGTTCCATATATGGCGCCTGCCGTTCCCTTCTATTTTGCCGATTGGAAGGATGTCTTTTTCCGGGTGCCCAGACCCCATATGGGCAAGCAGCGTTTGCCCCAGTATCTGCTTGACGTGAGAAAAAAAAGTAGGTGAGCTGGATGTTTAGGGGAAGAGATTTTTTGCTGAGGCTGGGTCTGATCTTCTCTATACTTCTCATCTTGACCGGCTGTTGGGATAAAAAAGAGCTGGATCAACTGGCCATGATCAGCATGATTGGGGTCGATTATGACCCTGAAAAAGACCAAATCGTGATGTACTACCAGGTGATCAATCCCTACAGCGGAGCCTCCGCTTTGGAGCCAGGTGGGCCCCAATCCCTGGTCTACACCTATCGGATAGAAGGGCGTTCCTTTGGAGAGATTCGCACCCTCTCCTTTGAGTGGATGTCCCGCTATTTGTTTGAAGCCCATTTTCGAATGCTTATTCTCTCCAAAAGTGCCGCCAAGCACATTTTGCGGGAGGTTGTTAACAGTATTGAATCACTGCCCCGAGCCAAGGCTTCAGTGCCCGTTCTAGTTGCCGAAGATTCTTTGCATGACATTATGAACCACTTCACTTTGTTGGAGCGGGTACCTGCTCAAGCTATACAAAATCGTCTGCGCTATTTAATCGATTTTTCCCTGTATGTCAGCAGAGATATACAACTAAGGGACATTAGCGAGCGGATGTTGCAAGATCGGGTGGTTGTGCTGCCCATGATTAAGGTGTTGCCTGGCAAGTCGGATCAAATTGAGCAGCGAGAGTCCAATATTGATGCGTCTCAAGATAACGTGATTATAACGGGTGGCGCTGTAATTAAAGACTTTAAGATGGTGGGTAAAATGGTGGACAGTGATTTGATCTCCTACAATGTTTTAAATGGAGCGAAGGGGCGTCATACAAAATTAATGACCCTAAATGGTAAGGAGGTAACTTTAACTTATCAACCCGTTCGTTTTAAGCGCACCGTCACTTTGCGAAACAATAAGCCGGTGATCACCTTTCACATTGACTTTATGTTAACGGCTGAGCGCTCCATCGAATACATGCCTAAAACTTATCAGGAAGCGATCAAAATGGAGGAAGAATTTGACCGTAGGGCGAAGAGAAAAGAGCAGGCATTTGTGGAGAAATATCTTGCCAAAGGTTGGGATGTGGTGGGGGTGAAAGATGCCTTGAAACGCTATCTGCCTGATTACCCCCAAAACGACAACATTCTGCAGGAAGTGGAGATTCAATTTGTGAACCATTCCAACTATATGTATCCCTCACATATTCTGGAATCTTATTAGGGAGGGAAAGATCATTATCACCTTTTGGCAGTACGTTTTATTAACCGTCAACTTTACATTGGGGACCACCGTCTTTGTGATGACCAGCACCATAATCCAAATCGGGGAGCAAAATGCCTGGCTGATCCCCCTGTGGTCCGCAGCGGCCGGGGCGGTGCTGGTTGTCCCCGTGTTTATCTTGCACCATATTCACTCCGGGAAAAGTTTCATACAGATACCTTCGATTGTACTGGGGCCCTGGGCAGGAAAAGTGGTGGTGCTCATCTATTTCCTATTCTTTTCCTTGCATTTGGCCTGGGTTTTACATAACATGAGCGACTTTTTAAAAGGCACCTACATGACGGAAACCCCCATATCGGTTTTTCACCTCATGTTCCTGTTGGTGGCCGTCTATGCGGTGACCAAAGGGGTGAACACGATAGGGAGCATCAATCAGTTTGTCACCCCGCTGCTTTTCTTCCCCTTCTGGATTTCAGTGTTGTTGGGGTTGCCTGATTGGGATAGTCAACGGTTTATGCCCCTGTTCCATTTTGATGCGTGGGACATGTTTCTTCAATCCCATCCCTTTATCGCTTTTCCCTTTATGGAATGGTTCTGCCTGTTTATGCTGTATCCCTTTGTGGAACGACGGCCGGGCCGAGCCTTAATCGTGGGTATTGCCTTTGCCGCTGTTTCCATCAGTGTCCTGACCGCTTTTGTCATTGGACTGGTCAGCGTAGAGCGGGCCTCCAAACTTAACTTTCCCGTCTACACGTTTGTTCAAGAGATTTCTTTGGGGGATGTGATTACCAATATTCATGCGGTGATCTCCATGGTGCTGTTGATCTTGATTTTTATCAAGGTCGTCATTCTGTTTTACTCAGTGTATATCAGCTGGATACTCCTTGTTCAGCCTAAGACCACCTGGGCCACCTTTTGGGGCTTAGTACTCTTTGAAGGGGCTGTGGCCCGCTGCATCTACCTCAACCCTGTACAAAATATCGAGTTTATTAATAATTACTTTTTTATCTATTCCTCCATATTTGTTGTGATTATTCCGGGGTTGCTCTTGATCATTTCCTGGATCAAAAAAGCCATGGCCAGACGGGAGGGGGCAAGTTTATAACATGAACGTTTTCCTTTTTCATCTGCTTTATATTCCACCGGTCGTAATTCCCTTGGTTTGGCTGCTGTGGAAAAAACAGCTGAAGGATGCCGCTCTATTTATTGTGCTGACCGGTGTGGCCTATATATTGTGGCTTTTGGCCGTGATCAACCGCCCCATTGTGATCACTCGCTATTTGACGCTGTTTTTTGAGACGCTGAAGGGATGGTGGAGTTAATGAAAGAGCTGCTCACCTTTCTTTGGGCTTTCGCCGGTTCCCTGGCTGCTTTGCTCCTGTTTAGCCTGGGTGTTTTCGTATGCGCCCGTTCCATCATTAAATGGCTGGTGGGTCGCTTTATTAAGAGACTGATGAGCGATAAATATAGCGAAAATATATGGGAAATGGTGACGGCTCTGCTCAGAATTTCCCCTCGCGTCGTGGTGGAAAACAGCTTGCGGGCTCACACGGGCCATGTCATCGAGCGCCCTTTTGGCTCTCCGCGTAAATTTCTGGAGTTTGACAACTTGGTTTTTTCTCCGGCTCAACTGGTTGTCCGTCCGGAAAATGAAGATGTTTATGTGGAGACACGCACCGTCATCGGTCCTAAAGCCAAAAAACCCCTTGTCTTGGATATTCCCATTATGGCGGGTGGAATGGCATTCGGCTTGGGGTTGAGCGAGCACGTGAAAGTGGCTATTGCTAAAGGAACTGCCAAAGTGGGCACCTGCACCAACTCGGGGGAAGGCCCTCTTCTGCCTGAAGAACGGGCGGCAGCAAAATACTACATATTGCAATATTCGGCAGGCACCTGGTCCAAGGAGACGGAGACCTTGAGACAGGCTGATGCCATTGAAATACGACTGGGTCAAGGGGCCATTGCCGGTGTTGGGGGGGTTATTCCCGGTGAGAATGTTCATGGACGGCTGGCCGAACTGCTCAATGTGCCCGAGGGTAAACAAGTCATTATTCCTTCAAAACACGAAGAACTGCCGCGGAGCAAAGATTTGAAGCGGCTGGTGGACAGGTTGCGCTCCGTCACCGGCGGTGTGCCCATCGGGATCAAACTGGCCCCCAGTGCTTGGCTGGAAGCCGATCTGGAACTGGCCATCAGGGCGGGGGTTGATTTTATCAGTCTTGATGGGGGACAAGCCGGCGCAAAAGCAGGGGCGCCTATCTTACAAGATGACTTTGGGCTGCCCACCGTGTTTGCCTTGACCCGGGCTGTCCGCTATTTAAAGCAGCGCGGGGTGAAAGATAAAATCAGTCTGCTGTCCGGAGGAGGGTATGCGGTGCCTGGGGAGTGTTTAAAGGCTTTGGCCCTGGGTGCTGATGCCATTTATATGGGCACCGCCTTGCTATGGGCCTTGACCCATGAACAAGTGATCAAAGCGTTACCTTGGGAACCGCCCACTCAACTCGCCTGGTATGAAGGGACGCTGGTGGATCAGTTTGACATCGAGCGCTCAGCCACATATCTTGCCAATTTTTTAACCTCCTTTGTGGAGGAGATGAAGGTGGCTGTTCGGGCTTTGGGCAAATCTTCCATTCATGATGTCAATAGCAGTGATCTGGTTGCCCTGGATGAATGGACCAGCAAAGTGACCAACATTCCGCTGGCCACCGAACCGTCTAACGGGTCATTTTTACGACGTCCACTCCTGTAAAATGATCGGAAATAAGGATGGACAAGTGGGTGAGAAATGATGTTAAAATAAAGGGGTATATATGGGACTAAAGAGAGAGACGGAGTGACTTGGTCATGGGCCCCAAAAACAGACTATTCGTGCTATTGCTAGCCTTAACTTCTTTTTTTCTACTGTATCCGACGCTTGCACTGGCCAAAGAGGCGCCTGATCCCAACTCTTTTACTGCTGAGGGCATTGTGTTAATGGATGCAACAACAGGCGTTGTTTTATATCAAAAAAACGAATCAAAACAATTGTATCCAGCCAGCATTACCAAAATTATGACCGCCATCTTGGCCCTTGAATCGGGACGGTTGGATGATGAAGTGATTGTTTCTGAACGGGCCCGCTATGTGGATGGAAGCCGGATTTATCTGGGAGAAGGGGAGCAGAAACCCCTCCTGGATATGGTGTACGGCCTCATGCTTAATTCGGGCAATGATGCGGCCGTGGCCATTGCTGAACATTTAGCCGGCAGCGTGGAGCAGTTTGCCGAGCTGATGAATGAAAAAGCGAAGGCGTTGGGCGCTGTCCGTACCCATTTCGTCAATCCCCATGGACTCCCTGATGAGGCGCATGTCACCACCGCCTTAGATATGGCCCACATTGCGCGCTATGCCTTACAAAACGATTTGTTTCGGCAGATCGTCTCCACCAAAACGATGCCATGGCAGGGGGAAGAATGGCAGTCCACCTTAATTAATACCAACGAAATGCTGTGGAAATATGACAACATGACTGGTGTTAAGACGGGATACACTCAGGCGGCCAGGCAAACCTATGTGGGCTCAGCTAAGCGAGGAGAGACAGAACTGATTGTGGTGCTGCTTAAAGTGGAGAGCCGGCCACAGCTGTGGGCTGAAGCGGAAGCGCTGTTAAATTACGGTTTTGACCGATTTGAAACCGTGAAGCTTCATGCCCAGGGGGATTTGGTGCAAGAGGAACGGTTTGGCCAGGAACATATCCTTCAAGTGGAAGATGATGTTTACGTCACTGTGGATAAAACGAAACCGCAGGACGGCCAATGGAGCAAACGGCTGGAATGGTTGGAGACCGGCCTCCCCTTTATTCAAGATGTTTGGGCGGCTTATTATACCATTGAACAGGAGGGGCGAGAACCGCTGAAGGTTCCCCTAAGGTATCGCTTTTCTAACTCCCCTCAAGATCAGACTGATGGTTACCTTGCGGAGCAGGCGGGTGGTGAGCGCACCATCGTATCGTCGAGGGGACAGCGGGCCGGTGTACAAGTTACGGCTCGGGGTGACAGTCCGGAACCTGAAGCTTCGGCCACCCCTGAGGCTCTCCATACAGCTTCCAAAAAGGGAGGCTGGGTCAAGCGAGGGCTGATCATCCTTTTTTCCCTCTTGGTCCTATTTGCTGTACTTCGCCGGAGGCGCAAAAAAAAGAGAATGAATCAATGGCAGGGCTATACAAGCCCCACTTCCTCAAATGCCTTGAAAACAAAAAACAGGTACTCCTCTAAGCATTGGCCCCCGGTCATCTAAATGAAACTTCAATCGATCACCAAAGATAAAAAAATCAATAAAAAATCTAAAAAGGGCTGTATCAGGTTGTGAAGAGTTGCCCCTTTTACAAAGGATAAAGGAGCGAGTCACACCTGTCATCAGCCCTATTTTTGTTTTCAGCGTATGTTTCATGTGATAGCCACAGCATTCAGTGACATAAAGAAGGCTATTGAGGTTATATAATGGGTGTAATCTGAGCGTTTTTGATCCGATCCAGTTCATCCCGAAGCTTGGGGTTTAGGATGCGGATATAGGTGCCTTTCATCCCTAGAGAGCGGGATTCGATCACACCAGCGCTTTCCAACTTGCGCAGAGCGTTAACAATCACAGAACGGGTGATGCCAACCCGGTCGGCAATTTTGCTGGCCACCAGCATGCCCTCATTTCCATCCAACTCTTCAAAGATATGTTCCACCGCTTCCAGTTCGCTAAAAGAGAGGGAGCCAATGGCCATTTGGACGATTGCTTTGCTCCGAGCTTCCTGTTCAATCTGTTCAGCCCGCTCATGCAAAATTTCCATGCCCACCACGGTGGACCCATACTCCGCTAAAATCAGATCATCGTCGCCATAAGGACGGCCGACGCGGCTTAAGATGAGGGTGCCTAACCGTTGACCGCCTCCCACCACCGGCACCACTGTGGTTAAAGCATCGGAGAAAACATCTTTCATTGCGGAGGGAAACATGCTGTAAGGACTTGATGGCTCAAGATTGGCTGTTGTGCTTTGAACCTGGAGCAACTTGTCATTATACCCCTCCGGAAATTGACGTTCGCTAATGATCTGGTTGATACGATCATTATCAATCTCCTGGATCAGGGCATGTCCCAAAAGCTTACCTTTGCGGCTGAGGATAAACACATTGGATTCAATTAACTCGCTTAACAAATCGGCCATATCCTTAAAATTGACCGGACCGGCCACCTTTTGCAACATCGCATTGATGCGTCGGCTTTTTTCCAACAAACTCATCGCAACTTACGCCTCCTTAAAGATTGATCAAATTTTTCTTTACTATCATAGTCAGAAAATTCAAGGTTTAAACATGGTTGTCCATTTTTTTTAATCGCCATAAGAAAAGGTGATACTTTTGAAGAGGGGCCGTCTATTGGCTGCCACTGGAAGAAGCATTTAAGGAAAAAGGGTTTAAGGAAATAGGGTTTGGATAAATTGATGGCTTGCCCCGTTCATTTTAAACAGGTATGGTAAGGGGAAAGGGGGAACTTTTAGCAATGGTAAAAGAAGTGGTGATTTATACGGATGGGGCCTGTTCCGGCAATCCGGGTCCGGGCGGCTGGGCGGCCATTTTAAGGTATGGTTCCCATGTGAAGGAAATTAGCGGTGGTGAGGAGCATACCACCAACCAGAGAATGGAACTTCAGGCAGCTATTGAGGGATTGAAGGCCTTAAAAGAACCATGTAAGGTAAAGTTACACAGCGATTCCGCCTATCTGGTAAATGCTTTCCAACAAAATTGGCACCTCAAATGGGAAAAAAACGGGTGGAAAAACAGCGCCGGCGACCCAGTGGCCAATCAGGAGCTGTGGCAGGAACTCATCCGGTTGACCAAGATACATAACGTTACCTTTATTAAAGTGAAAGGGCATGCTGATGATGAGTGGAACAACCGCTGCGACCGACTGGCGGTGGCCGCCATTCCCCGCGCAGAAGGCGATTGAGCGACTTAACGTCAGATCCGGGAGAAGCCTGCAGCATGTTTAATTCAACATCGTTTAAAATGAAGGAAGAAAAAAAGGAGGTGATGGCGATGGGGGGCAAGCACCAATTAACTGCAGAGGCGATCGCCAAATTAAAGGAGGAATTGATCCAGTACAGCCGTACAATAGGGATTGATAAAATCGGCTTTGCTGCGGCCGATCCCTTTGAAACGTTAAAACGGCGGCTGGAGGAGCATCGCAAGCTGGGCTATGAATCGGGGTTTGAAGAGCCGGACCTTGAAAAACGGACCAACCCAAGAGCCATTTTGCCTGAAGCTCAATCGATCATCGCCATCGCCCTGGCCTATCCTTCCCGCATGGAAAATCCCCCCCGTTCAAAGCCCGGAGCTTACCGGGGCATTTTGTGCCGAGCCTCATGGGGCCTCGATTATCATCATATTTTACGGGAAAAGCTGAACCAACTGGAAGCCTTTATTCGAAAACGTGTGCCAGAAGCCCATTGTCAATCGATGGTGGATACAGGCCCCTTGTCGGACCGGGCGGTGGCCGAGCGAGCCGGTATCGGCTTCAGCGGCAAAAACACCGCCATTATCACCAAGGAGTTTGGCTCTTGGGTTTATCTGGGGGAGATGCTTACTTCCATCCCCTTTGAACCGGATCAACCGGTCACGGAGTCGTGCGGCACATGTACCAAATGTTTAGATGCTTGCCCCACCGGCGCCCTGGTTCAGGGGGGGCAGTTAAACGCCCAAAAATGTTTGGCTTACTTAACCCAGGTGAAAGGCTTTATCCCTGAGGAATATCGGGAAAAAATTGGTAACCGCCTCTATGGCTGTGACACTTGCCAGGTGGTGTGTCCCTATAACTACCGGAAAAACTTTACCCACCATCCCCAGATGAAACCAGACCCCGAAGTGGCCAAACCGTTGCTAAAACCTTTGCTCACCATCTCCAATCGACACTTTCGTCAAAAGTTTGGGCCCACCGCTTCCGCTTGGCGGGGTAAAAAGCCCATACAGCGAAACGCCATCATCGCTTTGGCTCACTTTAAGGATAAAAGCGCTGTTTTCGATTTGATCCAATTGCTTGTTGATGACCCCCGGCCAGTCATTCGGGGAACCGCCGCTTGGGCGCTGGGCAAAATTGGAACGGCTGAGGCGGTTGATGCTCTAAAAAAGGCTGAAAGAAAAGAAAAGGATGAAGCGGTTGTGGCTGAAATTAAAGCCGCTTTGGATGCCTGTTCTTCTTCAGCCGGCGATGAGTCCCAGCGGGTTTCCCCAGGGCGATGAAGCCGATTGAGCCCTGGGGATTGCCCCTGGTTATCAATCCTATAGCGAACCCACACAAATTTTTTATGAAAAGCATTGAATAATAATGCATATAACGGTATAATAATTCAAAAGAGAGCGAAGCGTACTGGGAGTGGAGAAAATGAAGGTAGCGGTGATTGGCGGCTCAGGATATGGCGGCATTGAACTGATTCGTCTCCTGAGTTACCATCCCGAGGTGAAGTTGGGGGCGATTGTTTCTCATTCACAAAGCGGAAAAGAAGTGAGTGAGGTTTATCCCCATTTAATCGACAGAATCACGGGAGAACTGGATCAGTTAGATATAGATCGGTTAGCTGAAGAACATGATCTTGTTTTTTTGGCTACCCCTTCAGGCGTCAGTAAAACATTGCTGCCCCAGTTGGTGGAAAAGGGTGTCAAGTGCATCGATTTATCCGGAGATTTTCGGCTAAAGGATGGTTCCCTCTATCCCGGCTGGTATGGTTTTGATCCAGCACCGTCTGCCTATCTGGACCAGGCGGTGTACGGCCTGAGCGAAATTTACCGAGACCAGATTGCCCAGGCCACCTTTATAGCCAATCCGGGCTGTTATCCTACAGCCACCTTATTGGGGCTTTATCCCCTGGTGAAAGAGGGCTGGATCAATCTGGAGCAGGTGATCATTGATGCCAAGTCGGGCGTCTCTGGAGCCGGCCGCAAGGCGTCTTTAGGCACCCATTTCTCTGAAGTGAACGAAAACCTAAAGGTATATAAGCTGGCGGCCCATCAGCATATTCCCGAGATCGAACAGATTTTGTCCGACATGGCCCAACAGCCGATGACGGTGACCTTTACCACCCATTTGGTGCCCATGACCCGGGGAATTATGTGTACCATGTACACCAGGCTTGATCGAGGTAAAAGCATGTCAGATGTGGTGGAGCTTTACCGGGCCACGTACGAACATCATCCTTTTGTTCGCATCCGCCCTGAAGGGACGTGGCCGGCCACCAAAGAGGTGTACGGGTCCAATTACTGCGACATTGGCTTTGCCCATGATCAGCGGACAGGACAACTGATTGTCATCTCAGTGATTGATAATGTGGTTAAGGGTGCCGCTGGACAGGCCATTCAAAATATGAACATTATGTACGGTTTTGATGAAACGGCAGGTTTATTCCACTTGCCGATTTACCCGTAGGAAGCAGAAAGAGGAGAGAATATGGCTAAAACCAATATGATCCAAGAGGTGGAAGAAGGCAGTGTAACTTTAGCCAAAGGGTTTACCGCTGGCGGGTTGCATTGCGGACTAAAGAAAAAGCGGAAAGATTTGGCGTGGGTTTTTAGCGAACAGCCGGCTCACGCTGCAGCTGTCTATACCCGCAATCTGTATCAGGCGGCGCCCCTTTTGGTGACCCAGGAGAGCATCGCCGTGGAACAAAAGATTCAAGGCGTGGTGATCAATTCCGGCCATGCCAATGCCTGTACCGGTCAAGCCGGCCTTGATGATGCTTATGCCATGCGTCAGATGATGGCTGCTAAATGGGGCATCGCTCCCCATCTGGTGGCCGTGGCGTCGACGGGACTGATTGGAGAACGGATCCCCATGGATAAGCTGAAAGAGGGGATTGCCCAGTCCCACTGGCCAGAGCATCAGGGAGCCCACAATTTTGAAGAAGCCATCTTAACCACCGATACTTGTCCCAAGCATTTTGCGGTGCAGATTGAAGTGGATGGCAAGCAGGTGTCCATCGGAGGAGCAGCTAAAGGCTCTGGGATGATTCACCCCAATATGGGCACCATGCTTGCCTTCATTACAACGGATGCCTGGGTGGAGCAGCCGGTACTGTTGGAGGCGCTCCGCAAGATAACCGATGAGACGTTCAACATGATTACCGTTGATGGTGATACCAGCACCAACGATATGGTTCTAGTATTGGCCAATGGGATGGCTATGGATAAGCCCCTTGATCCGAGTCATCGGGATTGGGAAGCGTTTTACACGGGGCTGGCCACTGTCTGCCGGGAATTGGCTAAGCAGATTGCCCGGGATGGGGAAGGGGCCACCCGCCTGATTGAAGTGGAGGTTAAAGGAGCCCCTGATGAGGCGACGGCCAAAAGAATAGGAAAAGCCGTGGTGGGCTCCAGCCTGGTTAAAACGGCGGTTTATGGTAAAGATCCCAACTGGGGACGGATCGTTTGTGCAGCCGGGTATAGCGGTGGAAGCTTTGATCCCAACCGCATCCAGGTTAAAATTGGCCCGGTGTTGGTGGTGGATCAAGGATTGCCTGTTCCTTTCAATGAGGAGGAGGCAAGTAAAGCCTTGGGAGAGGAAACGGTCAAAATCGAAGTGGATTTAAATCAGGGGACTAGCCGGGCGGTAGCCTGGGGCTGTGATTTAACCTATGAATATGTGCGGATCAACGCTCTGTACCGCACATAGTAAACCGCACATGGTCAAGAAATGGTTATAGAGTATTGTGAGGAGAGGAGCGGCCCGTTGTGCAGTATCTTGTGATTAAATGTGGGGGAAGCGTCTTTGAAGCATTGCCGGATGCTTTTTATGAGCAGGTGGTTCAACTTCACCAAAGTGGTCAGTGGCAACCGGTGATTGTGCATGGGGGAGGCCCGTCCATATCCGCGATGCTCGAGCAGCTCAATGTGCCCTCCAGCTTTGTCAACGGTTTGCGGGTTACCACGCAAGAAGTGCTGGATACCGTAGAGATGGTGCTGAGCGGAAAGATTAATAAAATGGTGGTAAGTAAGCTGAAACAGGCCGGAGGAAGGGCCATCGGTTTAAGCGGTGTGGATGGGGACCTGATTGAGGTGGTGCCTGTTTCTAATCATCAGGAAATCGGCTTTGTGGGCGAGGTTCGCCAAGTCAATGTTTCCTTGCTCAAGCAATTAACCTTACAAGGTTTAATTCCCGTGATTTCCCCCATCAGTCAGGATAAAAATGGCCAACATTATAATGTGAACGCAGATGTGGCGGCGGCAGCTGTGGCGGGTGCTTTAGAAGCCACATTATGTTTTGTCAGTGACATTCCGGGAATCTATGTCCAGTCTGACACAGGACCCAAAGTGCTCAACCGGGCCACTCCTTCTCAAATTGAAAGCTTGATAGCTCAGGGAGAGATCACCGGTGGCATGATCCCAAAGGTTAAAGCGGCTCTCAGCGCCTTAAATCAGTCTGTGCCCCGGGTGGTCATCATCGATGGTAAAGACCCCAATGCCCTTACCGCCTTTTGCCAGGGAGCGTCAATCGGAACGGAGATTGTGTTGGAGGAGGAAATGGTTCATGGCTAATCAAACGGAAAACATTGCAGACAACCACTCCCTGACCGCCCTAATGCCGGTCTATCAGCGTTTCCCCATCACCCTGGTTAAAGGGAAGGGCAGCTATGTCTGGGACGACAAGGGGGATCGCTATCTTGATTTCACCTCTGGCCTGGCGGTGTGCAATCTGGGCCATGTGCCGGAGGCCGTCACTCAAGCGCTGCATCGTCAGTTGGACACTTTGTGGCATTGTTCCAATTTGTTTCATATTCCGGCTCAAGAAACACTGGCCCAAGCCCTGACGGAAAACAGCTGTGCTGATCAGGTCTTTTTTTGTAACAGTGGGGCCGAAGCAAACGAAGCCGCCATTAAGCTAGCCCGAAAATATGCCCACACCATTGCCCAAAGTGGGCGCTATGAAATTGTCACCTTTAAGCAATCCTTTCACGGCCGTACACTGGCGACACTGACGGCCACCGGTCAGGAGAAAGTGCAGATCGGCTTCAATCCTTTGCCGGATGGATTCCGCTATTTGCCCTATAATGATTTTGACGCTTTGGATCAACTAAACGGAGAAAAAACATGTGCGGTGATGTTGGAGCTGGTGCAAGGCGAAGGGGGCGTTGTTCCGGCGGATCCGGCCTGGATTAAAGAGCTGGCTCGCCGTTGTCAGGAGCATGGCTTGCTGTTCATTGTGGATGAAGTGCAGACGGGAATGGGACGGACAGGCACCCTGTTTGCCTATGAACAGTACGAAGTGGAACCGGATATCTTTACCTTGGCCAAGGGATTGGGCTCCGGTTTTCCCATTGGCGCCATGTTGGCCAAAAAGCACGTGGCCCAAGCCTTCTCCCCTGGAAGCCATGCCAGCACCTTTGGGGGGAACCCTTTAGCAGCCACCGCTGGTCTGGCCACTTTAAAGGAGATGCTGAAGCCCGGTTTTCTGGATCAGGTACAAAAACAGGCAGACTACTTGCGCACTGGACTGGAGGCTTTAGCCCAAACCAAGCGCACGGTGCTTAAAGTGCGGGGCAAAGGCTTATTGCAGGGTTTGGTGTTGGCTAAGGGAGAAGCACCCAAGGTGATGGAAGCGATGCGGGAGCATAAAGTGCTTGTGCTACTGGCTGGACCTCACGTCCTTCGTATTTTGCCTCCCTTGACCAGCACTGAAGAAGAGGTGGATCAGTTTCTGGCTGCTCTGGAGCGTTGCCTCACCTAGTCCATCAAACCTTCCATTTTTCAACATTAAACGGAAAGCTCCTGCCCAAGGCCGGAGCTTTAGTTTTCTATTTTTAATTAGGAAACTTTAATATTTTAATATATAGAGGAGGAGCGACTTTAATTTTGATGCGTCGGGGAGTGAAGGGAGACGGGTAGGGGTTTGGTCACTTTATTGTCCGTCACATGAACATGATACGTTTTCCCATTCACATTAAATTTAAATAAGCCGTTGTTAAAATCGGTACCGATCTCCTTATAAAAGATGCCTTCAAGTTGGCACTTTTTGGACCGAGCGAAAGAGAGGTGGTAGCACCCATCTCCGTCGGAGACCAAATATGCCCTCACTCCCCGTTCATAGGTATGCTCCTCGGGTTCATTGATGGAGCGATCAAAGGCAATAATATGCAGATCGATATATTTCAGTTCACGCAATAAAACATTGACAAAAGAACCTTTGGTAATTTCCTCCCAGCGATTTTGAGGCGTCTGCCCAATGATCACCTGGGTAATATTGTACCGGTTGGCCACCTCGGCGATCACTTTTTCAGTCGGTCGGGGTTCATTATCCCGCAAGATAAATTGGGTGACGCCCAGTTCCTCACACAATTCTTTCCAGCGGTCAATATAACCCGATTTTTCAGCATCAAATTCATCATAAGGCAGGGGGTCGACGGTTAGGACATATAACGGACATTTGAGCAATGTGGATAGTCTGTAACCTCGTCTAATCAACCGTTCCCCGTTGGGACCGTAATAGACGCAAACCAGTATCCGTTCATCCCTCTGGTCATTGATGGCTTGCATAACGGTACACCTCAGCAATCTATGATCTCCACTGATGTCATTATTCTATTGATGGGAATCATTAGCAACGATTTTTTCCATGAACCCATCTTTCGTTGATATATCTAATGTTCTCTATGTATGGTGTGTGCAACCCAATTCTGTTTAGTGTATAATTTTATGGGGGAAATCGATATATTGTTCTACATTATGATCGATAGCCGTTTACAAGTCAAGAGTCATTTCTACCTGTTGGAGGTATTCCGTTGCTGACGATCCACCTCGCCATTATCTTTCCTTTGTTAGCTGCTCTATTTGTTCCATTCATCTCAAAAAAATTTGCAAATATCCATATCGGTTGGTTTATATTAAGCGTGCCCATTATCCTGTTTTTAACCCTGGTTCAATTTATCCCCTCCATCGCAATGGGAGAAACGTACATTTATTCTGTCCCCTGGATTCCCACTTACGGGATTCATTTTAACATCATGCTGGACGGCCTTAGCTTAATATTTGGCCTCATTATAACAGGAATCGGCATTTTGGTGGTCCTCTACTCCATTTATTATTTGTCCCGAGAGGAAGCTTTAACCCACTTTTATATTTATCTGCTCCTCTTTATGGGCGGAATGCTGGGGGTCGTCTTCACCGATCATCTGCTGGTCTTATATGCCTTCTGGGAAGTGACCAGCCTCTCCTCATTTCTTTTGATCGCCTTTTGGTATCACCGTAAAATGTCCCGACTCGGGGCCCAAAAATCCCTCTTGATTACGGTCAGTGGCGGCGTTGCCATGCTGGTGGGCTTTATTATGGTCTACATCATGGCGGGCACCATGAGCCTTCGTGAGATTATTGCCTTGGTAAGCACCGAGCCGGGCCCGTCCTTAGCGGATCATCCCCTCTTTGTGCCGGCGATGCTCCTGATTTTGCTAGGGGCTTTTACCAAATCCGCCCAATTTCCTTTCCATATCTGGCTTCCCAGGGCGATGGAAGCGCCTACCCCAGTGAGCGCCTACCTTCATTCAGCCACCATGGTGAAAGCAGGGATCTATCTGGTGGCCCGGTTGACGCCAATATTTGGCGGTGACGGGCTCTGGTTCTGGCTGGTAAGCGGTGTTGGTTTAATCACACTGTTGTGGGGTTCATTTACCGCTGTGCGCCAAACCGATTTGAAAGCCCTTCTAGCCTATTCAACGGTAAGCCAGCTTGGATTGATTATGAGCTTGTTAGGCATTGGTTCGGTGGCCCTCTATTTTGGACAAGGCCCCCAGTCTGTGCTTTATACACAGGCCACCTTTGCGGCTCTGTTCCATTTGGTCAACCATGCCACCTTTAAAGGTGCTCTGTTCATGGTGGTGGGGATTGTCGACCTAGGACTAGGGACCAGGGATGTGCGTCGTTTGGGCGGTTTGATGGCCTTTATGCCTGTCACCTTTACCATAGCCCTGATTGGCAGTTTTTCCATGGCTGGATTGCCTCCTTTTAACGGCTTTTTAAGCAAGGAGATGTTTTTTGCCGCTGTATTGGAGGCCAAGGCGCTTTCCATTTTTTCCATGGAAACGTGGGGCATTCTTTTTCCCGTGCTGGCTTGGACGGCTAGCATCTTCACCTTTGTCTACTCCATGATCATCGTGTTCCGCACCTTTTTAGGCAAGTACAAGCCGGAACGCTTAGAGCACGAAGCGCGGGAAGCACCGGTGGGCATGCTCATTTCCCCGCTGGTTCTTGCGACCCTGGTGGTGGCCCTCTTCTTTTTCCCAAATGTGTTGAGTCAGTATCTCTTGCAACCGGCCATGGAGACCATCTTCCCCGTCCTAGCGACGGAAAACGGGCTCATCTACACCATTAAAGCCTGGCATGGTATTGATGCAACGCTGATGATGACCATCGGTGTGGTTTTGGTGGGCACCTTGCTGTATAAATGGCGCACCTGGCAAGGGGTATACCGCCTCTTTCCGGAACGTTTCTCACTGGACCGCGTTTTCGACCACAGCTTGTTTCTCATCGAAAAAGGATCTTCCAAATTGACCCGTGCCTACATGACCGGTTTCCTTCGCGATTACTATGTCTACATTTTCCTGTTTTTTATAGTGGTCGTAGGCGGTACTTATCTGTGGAAAGGGCCTTTGCCCATCACTCTGCTTCAGGACTCATCCGTTGAAGTGTATGAAGTCAGCCTTGTTTTGGTTATGGTGGCTGCGGCTTTGGCCATCCCCTTTGTTCAATCGCGCATAACCGCCATTCTCTTAAACGGAGTGCTTGGCTTTGCGATTGCCTTTTTCTTCGTCATCTTTCGGGCGCCCGACTTGGCTTTGACCCAACTTGTGGTGGAGATGGTCACTACGGTACTGTTTTTACTCTGCTTTTATTACTTGCCAGAGTGGAAAAAAGAGCCGGCTCCCACCCGAACCAAAGTGATTAATCTCATCATTGCTGGCCTGGCCGGGGTGCTGTTTACCCTGATCGCCCTTTCTGTCAACAGCGGTGCGCTCTTTGAGAGCATATCCCCCTACTTTGAAAAGACGGGTGAACTGACTGGGAACAACAATATTGTTAACGCCATTTTGGCTGATTTCCGCGCTTTTGATACCATGCTGGAAGTGATTGTGCTTCTCATTGCTGGCATCGGGGTGTACACCTTGATCAAGGTGAGGGCCCAACAGAAGGGGGAAGCCGACCTTGAAAATTAACGATGTGATTCTGCAAACGGTAACCAAAATCGCGGTCTTTATCATACTGACCTTTGCTGTGGATCTCTTTTTTGCTGGCCATCATCATCCTGGAGGGGGCTTTGTGGCTGGCTTGGTGTTTGCTTCCGCCTTTGTCCTTTTAGGATTGGCTTTCGATTTGGAGACGGTGCGAAAGGGGGCGCCCTTTGATTTTAAAAAGTTGGGCGCCTTGGGAGGATTCCTCGCTGTGGGCACCGGACTTTTGGCCCTCATCTGGGATGCTTCCTTTTTAACCCAGACTTTTATTACAGTCTCTTTGCCCATCATAGGGGAGCTGGATGTGGCCACCGTCACCCTGTTCGAAGCCGGGGTTGCCTTTACGGTGATTGGTGTTGTGGTCACGGTGATTATGGGGATCAGTGAAGGGAGGTAACCGATGGAAACATTAATCATTCTTCTGACAGGGTTTCTGGTTAGCGTGGCGGTCTATTTGCTTTTATCTCGCAGTTTGGTGCGGGTGATTATTGGCACCAGTCTCCTTTCGCACGCCGTCCATCTGCTGTTGTTAACCATGGGCGGACTAAAAAAGGGGGGCGTGCCCATCATTGGAGAAAAAACGCTGGCCTATACCGATGCGTTACCTCAGGCATTGATCCTGACGGCCATTGTGATTAATTTTGGCGTCACAGCTCTTTTTCTAGTATTGGCTTTCCGGACCTATCAAGAGACAGGCACTGAACAACTTGACCAATTAAGAGGGATGGCGGATGAATAACATTATTGTTTTACCAATGGTAATTCCACTCTTTACGGCAATCATACTCATTTTCTTTTTATCTTATGTGCGGGTACAGTACTGGCTGAGTCTGGTTGCCTTAGTGATTACAGCCGCACTGAGCGGCTATATTTTGGAGCTGATTCAAAGGGAAGGGATATTGCGCCTTGATTTTGGCCAGTGGCCGCCTCCCTTTGGTATCCTCTTTGTGGCCGATTCCTTTGCGACCATCCTCGTTTTGACCGCCAGCATTGTGAGTGCTCTCATCCTGATTTATGCCTATTATGCCGGCCAAAGTGAACATGATCACCCTCGCTTTTTTTATTCGCTGATCCTTTTTTTGGTGGCGGGCGTAAATGGCTCGTTTCTGACAGGGGATATCTTTAACCTCTTTGTCTGTTTCGAAGTGATGCTGTTGGCTTCCTATGTGCTGATCACCCTGGGCGGTCGAAAAAGGCAATTGCGTGAATCGGTGAAATATATTGGGATCAATGTGCTCTCATCCTGGCTGTTTCTGGTGGCCATCGCCTATCTCTACGGGACAGCGGGTACCTTAAACATGGCTCATTTAGCCGAGCGGATGGCAGAAGCGGGCCCCACTCCACTCATCACCGTCATTAGCATTCTGTTTTTAATTGTATTTAGCTTAAAGGCGGGACTGCTTCTCTATTTCTGGCTGCCAGGCGCCTACAGCGCGCCCCCAACGGCGGTGGCCGCTTTGTTTGGCGCTCTCCTCACCAAAGTGGGTATTTATGCCCTGTTTCGCATTTTTTCACTATTGTTTTACCATGACCCGTTCGTGAGTGAAACGTTGCTGGGCATTATGGCCGCTTTAACCTTGATTGGCGGAAGCATTGGCGCTGTCGCCTATAACGATATCCGCCATATTGTGGCCTATAATGTGGTGATTGCCGTGGGCTTTATCTTGGTGGGCCTGGCTATTGCCACACCGGCGGCCATTGAAGGCTCCATCTACTATTTGATCCATGACATGATCGCAAAAGGACTTCTCTTTTTACTGGCCGGCACCATCGTAACCTTAACGGGGACAGGGAAAATTGAAGAGATGAGCGGTCTGATTCGCCACTATCCGCTGTTAGGTTGGCTGTTTTTTATTGTGATTCTCTCCCTGGTAGGCATTCCGCCTTTGAGCGGCTTTATCGGCAAGGTGCTGTTGGGGCAGGGAGCGGTGCAGGCCGAGGCTTATCTTCTTTTGGGATTAGCCTTTCTCTCCAGCCTGTTTGTTCTCTACTCATTGTTGCGCATCTTTCTCAACTGCTTTTGGGGCGAAACCACCATCAGTGAAGGGGAGGAGACACCCCTGAGGAAGGGATTGATTATTCCCAGTTTCATACTGGCCATGCTGATGTTTGGCCTGGGCCTGGGGGCTGAGCTGTTGGCCCCTTATGTGAAAGAAGCAGCGGAGACGCTCCTTAATCCCAACCTCTATATAGAGCCCATTTTATATCAATAAAACCTCCGGCTGAAAGGTGGTGAGCGGTGATGCCAGCTCAATTTTTACTTAATCTTTGCATTGCGGTACTA
The DNA here is from genome assembly GCA_937927935.1 of uncultured Bacillaceae bacterium. GTDB lineage: Bacteria > Bacillota > Bacilli > Caldalkalibacillales > Caldalkalibacillaceae > CALFAC01. Next base: position 29,614 of record CALFAC010000157.1, on the reverse strand, counting down.
TGGGTTTTTCTAGCCGATGAAGAGCATATTAGCGCCTCTGTTTTTGTCACCGGATTTCTGGTGGGCATCGTCGTTGTTTTCATCATGCACCGCTATCGCTTTTTCGGAGAAAAGTTTTACATTTTAAGGGTGTATGCGGCCATAAAACTGATCCTCCTTTATATCTACGAATTGATTGTCTCCGGCATCATTGTGATGAAGCATATATTAAGTCCCAAAGGAGAGCTCAATCCGGGGATATTTAAATATAAAACCAATTTAAAGAGCGATTGGGAAGTCTCTCTGCTGGCCATGCTTTTAACCTTTTCGCCCGGTTCGGTGGTGATGGAGATCGATCCGGAAACCAATGAATTTTACGTCCATGCCATGGACATCAAAAAATATAAGGAGAACCTGCTTCAGTTTTTGGTGAAGTTTGAAAAGGCCATTACGGAGGTGACCCGGTAATGATCCAATGGATGCTGATTCTCTCTCTCTTTTTCTTCGGGCTGGCCATCACCATCCTTCTGTATCGCATCATTTGGGGCCCGTCCATTCCCGATCGGGTCATCGCCCTGGATACGATCGGCATCAACATTATTTCAGGCATCGCCATCATCTCCATTGTGGTGGATACCAAGTCGTTTTTAGAAGCGATCCTGATTTTGGGGATTTTAGCCTTTATCAGCACGGTGGCCGTTTCCAAATTTATCGAAAGAGGTGTGGTGATTGAACTTAAACGTGATCGGTGAATTTGGCGGTGCCTTCCTGATTTTCATCGGCAGCATCATGAGTGTGATCAGTGCCATCGGGATCATTCGCTTCCCTGATGTGTATACCCGGGCTCATGCGGCCACCAAAACGGCAGCCTTGGCTGCTCTCCTTACCCTGGTGGGCACACTCATCTATTTTGTCTTTCATGACTCCTTCTTTAGCGTCCGTCTCCTGCTGGCCATTGTGTTTCTTTTTATTACCGCTCCGGTTTCCGGCCACCTTATTTTGCGGTCGGCTTATCGCTCCAAGGTGAAAATGACGGAGACCACGGTGGAAGATGAATTAAAGCCGGTTCTTTTTCCAGATGAAGTGATTCCAGACGAAGTGAATAAAACGCCTTAAATCCGTTATAAAGCTTATCATGCTATGAAAATCAAATGTCATTCTAATGCTGTCGTTGTGATCTTCCTCTTTTTGGGGAAGATTTTTTTTATATTTGGGATTGACAAAAGGGGAGTACAAGATATATACTTCATTACACAGGTAATTAACCACTTAACCAAGGGTGTGAAAAATGAAACCAATATTGGATGAAAACAAACCGATCTTTGAGCAAATTGCCGAAACCATCGAGGATGAAATTATTAAAGGCGGTTTTAAAGAAGGGGAACAGGTGCCCTCCACCAATCAGTTTGCGGCTATGTATCAGATTAATCCGGCTACGGCTGCGAAGGGTTTAAACAAGCTGGTCGAAGAAGGCATTTTATTTAAGAAAAGGGGAATCGGCATGTTTGTTGCAAGCGGAGCAAGGGAGAAACTGATGGAGAAGCGGAAGCAAATGTTTAATGCTGAATATGTGTGGCCCATGTTACAAGAGGCCAACAAATTAAACATAAGCTGGAATGAACTGGAGGAAATCATAAAGTCCAGTTACAGCCAGCTGGAGAAGGAGAGAATGAGCGGTGAATAAAATAAGAGGCCAGATTGATATAGAGCATTTAAGCAAGACGTATGGGAAGTTTGTGGCCCTGGACAATATCACTTTATCTTTTGATGGCGGTAAAATTCACGGCTTACTGGGCCGTAATGGTGCGGGAAAAACAACTTTGCTTCATCTGATCAATGCTCATCTTTTTCCCAGTGCAGGGCAGATCCGAATTGATGGGGAAACGCCCTTTGAAAACCCTGCCGTCTTGAGAAAAATTTGTTTTATCCGGGAAAGCGGCAACTTCAAACCCAATTTTAAAATTAAGGATGTCTTGGAATTGGCTCAGCTTGCCTACCCCAACTGGGATCAGGACTTTGCCCAACAGTTGCTTGGTGTGTTTAATCTGGATCCATCGAAAAAGGTGAAAGCGTTGTCCAAAGGGATGGGGTCCGCCCTTGGTGTCATCGTCGGTTTGGCGAGCCGGGCGGAAGTGACCATTTTTGATGAGCCGTATATTGGCATGGATGTGGTTCACCGACAGCAGTTTTACGATCTCCTGGTGGAAGATTACAGCCGCTATCCCCGTACCATCATCTTGTCCACCCACCTCATTGATGAAGTGAGCAAAGTGTTTGAAGGGGTTGTCATTTTGGATCAGGGACGGGTGTTGATGCAGGAAGAGACGGACACATTGCGGCAGAAAGCATTTTATCTGCGCGGGGAAGCCAATCAGGTGGATCAGCTGAGTCAGGGTTTGAAAGTGATTCATGAGGAAAAACTGGGCACCACCAAGGAAGTGGCTGTATTGGGAGAGCGCTCCCATGAACTTGACCTTCAAGCCAAGCAGCTGGCCGTCACCATTGAGTCCGTCCCAATTCAAAAGCTGATGGTCTATTTAACCACCCAAACAGAAAGGGGAGCCCAGCATGCAAGCGTTTAAACCTGTTTTGAAATTGGTTTGGTTTGATATCCGGGCGAGCTATTTCATCTTTTGGAGCATTCTTCTGGCAGTCACCATCTTCAATGTGATTCTGGCTCTTTCCCTGCCCGAACTGCGGTTTGGCATGTCGGCCAACTTCGCCGTGTACGCTTATATGGCGGCAGCCGGTTTTCTGATGATCAAAGAGACATTTCCTTATTCCTTGGGCATGAGCAGTACCCGCTATCACTACTATTGGGGGCTTGTGCTGGGTTTCTTAGGTCTGGCCGTGGCGCAAGCCGTCTCCCTGCTGATTTACGTGTTATTGTTCAGTTCACTAACGGAATGGCTGGGGCTTGCCGATAATTTTAGGATCTTCTCATTGAGGCAAGTTGGATTGACAGACATCAGCTGGATCAACATGCTGATTATCGATTTTACCATTGGCCTGCTTCTGCTTACGCTGTTCAGTTTGGCAGGGGCCATTCTGTATCGCTTTGGTTGGCTCATCCTCTTAATCATTGGCATGGTGGGAATCGTCTTGATAATGACCCCTTCTTTTAGGGCAGCTCTTGAGCCCTTGGTGGAGTGGGTGTCGGTGGACCTCGTTCTTCGACTGCTCATATTGGCCGGTGGCGTTATCCTCTTCTGTTTGGTCTGCATCAAGTTGGTGCTCCGACGGGCCACCATTGAGGCAGGAGGAAAACGGTAGGAGGCTAAATCGTAAGAGGGGATGTAACGATCAAATTTTCTAGCTGAACATCGGTATCATTAGGTCCTCGGTGTTATCGTTGCAACTTCAACGTGTAACGATAATACCGGGGCTTTTTTTACAATCTAGAATGTGAAGGAGGGTGAATATGACCCATTACAAAATGTTAATCGGTGGACAATCGTTTCTATAATATAAATATACAGATTACTGGGGCAGGCTGGAGGCGTGCCAGTTGGCCGCCAAATACATGAAACCGATTCCGATAGGAATCATCAGTCCCACACCCCACACGGAAAGCATCAGGTAGCCGCACAGCACACTAAGATAGAGGCCAAGAGGAAACATCAGCCAAAATAGGCTTGCCTGACCCGCTTTATATTTTTGGTCTTTGGGCCAGGAAAATAGATTTAAATAAGGGTGGGCCAAGACCGATATCCAATACGATTTTAATACAGAAGAAAGGGCCGCCATGACCAGTAGCCACAGGATCAGTTTTAACCAGAAAGGAAGCAGGATCAAACCTAACGTGGCTACACTGCCTAATTGAAAGTAGAGACTGAGCCAGGTGATGTTACGCAAAAAAGTTTTTAGCGTCAGCTCCATCAGGCCCTTCCGTTCGTTCATCTCCTTAAAGAGGGCTTGCGAGCGACGGAAAATAAAAGGTTTAGACCATAGCCAGCTTCTTTTTTTGTGGACATACTCCGGACTTCCCAGCCAGCTGGTTTGGGCCAAAAGAAGACGGACATATTTTAGCCGCTCATCCATTTCTAAAGCACATGCTTTCTCAAAGGGGAGTGGCTTTCGTTTTAGTAGCCAGTGGCCCAGTACCAGACAAGATAATGGAAGGAAGATCATTCCTGGAAAATAAGCGGCCTTAAAATAGGCCAGCAGGAGAGGAAAGATGACCAAACCAGCCACTAGCAGGATTCCTTTCAGTGCCAAGCCCACCGGCATTGTCCAGGAAAAATCGAACCACTGCTTTAAATAAGCGGCTGCCAGCTTGCTTAGCCAAACAAAAATAACCAGGGTGACCAGCTCGAGCCAGGTATAGCCCAGGTAATTTTTTAAAACAGGGAAAAGGAGTACAAAAAAGAGCAGTGTCGCCCCAATACTTTTAACAAAATAGAGGTGTCTGCCTTTTTTGATTAATGTATCTATTAAGGCTCTCCGTTGCCAAAGGAGGAGCTGGTCGGCTGGATGGAGATAGGTTCTCAGCTTTCCCGCTGCGCAAAAGAAAGCCAGTATCACCCCTAGGCTGATTGGGTTGAAAAAGTGAGGCCACTGGGCGGTCTGGTTTAAGGCTTGTCCATAATGATAGCCAACCACGAGAAGCAGGGGAATGAGTATGTATGCCCAAACGGTCCAGTCCAGGCTAGACTTGATAAGCTGATAGTTATAAACCAGCGACTCCCTAACCCTTTGCCAGAAAAGGGCGTTGCCATATGAAGGCGTGGGGGCAAACTGCACCTGATCGCCCCGTTGTAGCGATCCTTTTTCCCTACCATTAAACTCGTAATCATTTACCTCATGCATAAGCCTTTCTCTCCAATAAGGTTTCAAAGCAGTCGTATAAGGACCCTTCTGGCCGCTGGCTCACTTGGCGGATCTCATCCAGTGTACCGGCGGCCACCTGCTCACCTTGAGCCAGAAGCACAAAGCGGTGACACATCCGTTCGGCGGCCTCCAGCAGATGGGTGGACATCAGGATGCCTGCCCCACGCTTCAGTTCCTCATCGAGGAGTCGGTTGAGCTCATGCATCGCTTTGGGATCCAGCCCCACAAAAGGTTCGTCAATAATATAGAGGGACGGTTTGGTCAACAAGGCCAGTACAATCATCAACTTTTGCTGCATTCCTTTGGAAAAACTGCCTGGCAGCTGATGTTTAACATGATCAAGTCTAAACAGGCGAAGCAGCTGTTCCCCCCGCTCCAGTAATTCGTCTTCGGTCAGCTGGCAGAGGGAGGCGGCCAGGCGCAGATGTTCCCACAAGGTTAACTCTTCATAGTAGACGGGCTGCTCGGGTATGTAGGCATAGCGGAAAGAGCCGCTACCAAAACGGATCTGGCCCTCCATATAGGGAAGATGGCCCATAATGGCTTTCATGGTGGTGCTTTTCCCTGCGCCGTTGGGGCCGATCAGGCCCACCTGCTCCCCCGGATAAACGGCAAAGCGGATCTTTTTGATCTGTCCTTTTTCTTGGGCATAGCCTGCTTGGTGGATGTCAACTTGTAAGAGGGACATGCTTTTCACCTGTAATAAACAGATTTTACATCGATTATAACGCAACGGGTTTGGGGGATATAGGTTTTAGATGTCAAGTTCACCTAGAAAAATTAAAATTTGGAAGGCGACATAAAGATCGATAAAATCTTTCTCCACATCGATGTTGCCTATTTCCTGAATCCGTTTGAGACGATATTTGACGGCCCCAGGGGAGAGCATGAGGGCCTTGGACGTTTTTAAAATATTCCCTTGGGAATTTAAATAATGGTACAGAGTTTGTAAAAAGTTGGTGTTATGCTTCGTATCGTATCGAATGAGGGCATCTAACTTTTCATAGGCCAAGCTTCTTAACTCGTGCATATTATTTTCGTTACAAATCTTGGGTATCAAGCCAATCTCCTCGAAAAAGATCACGTCAGAATGATGATGAACCCTCTTGGACATCTCTACAATTTTTCGCACCTCGTCATACCTTCTCTTGTAATCTGTTAATTGGTGACAGAGGGCACTTATGCCCAAACGTATTTTGCTCTGGGGATAAGTATGCTTAAGGATGGTAATTAATTTCTTTCCAAAATCTTTAATGGACTTTCGTTTGTTGTCCATAATATCGGCAGGGACCAAGGCGATGATCTGATTCAGTTTGATAGAAACGAGGCAGGTTTTGCCTTGACTTTGCATATGCTGATAGATGGTTTCGGCCATTTTTTTCCTTAAATTGATCAAATCGGTTTCCTGTTTATGACGCTCTCCCTTCTCTTGTTGCTCCAAATGGAAGAGGAAGATGTAGTGAGGTTTATTTAGGTCGTAACCAAAAAGTTTCATGCGTTGAACCATATGTTCCATATTTTTCGTTTCGTTTAACAGTTCATCCAAAAAATCTCCCTTGATTTTCTGTTCCGTTTCAATGGCAATCTGTTCATTAAGGAAGTAGATGGAACATATGGTGGAGGCCCTTTCCAGGGCGATAAGTTCTAATTCATCAAATTGACCATCTTTTTTGATGAGGGAAATGTAACCCAAGATTTGATTATTGACGATGATGGGGGATACCAATCGTTCATGTTGCCAGCCGTATTGTTTAGGTATGGAGAGATGAACGGTTCTTTTTTGATGAATTAATTTATGGATATTTTCTCGTTGTTTAGGGCTGGTGGTTTCCCTAACAAAAGCAATCATGAGGCAGTTATAGTTGTACTGATAGGTTTCCATCAGATTAAAGTGCTGATCTTCCACAATGACGGGGACTTTTAAATGTTGGCCTAATATTTGGAGCAGGGAAGGCAGCCCTTCCCGACGCAAAAGGGCCCTTGTTAACTCGCTGTTGATGGACAGCACTTTTTTCAGCATCTCTTTTTGACTTTCTATCCGTTGATAAGCCCTGTCCAATTCTTGAGCCAGGTTTTCCACTTCATAGAAATGGGTTTCCCCCGCCATTTCCTCTCCCCAATCCTCCACTTTTTTCGCTATCCAGTGGCAATAGGGATCTCCTTTCCCTATGCATTCCACCTCTTTAAACAATACCCTTTTCCCCAGATGGGTACTTACATATCCCCCTGCAAACCCCACTAAGGTAAAGCAGACGGGTTCATGGTGAAAACCGAAGTGCTTGATATGCTCTTCCGCTTCGTATGAGTAGTACCAATACCCCTCGGCAAAATAATCTTCGGTTTCCTTATCGTAATAAACCGTCTTTGCTTTAACCAGCACCTGTCCGGTCAGCTCATGAAACTGGGGGCCAAACTTGAGCCAATCGTCTGTGGTATACGGAAAGAGGGGTTTGAGGGTGATGGCATTGTTGACACCGTAATTCCAGCCAAAGCGGAGTAAAAATGCCTTTGCCCGTTCCATGCCCAGGGCAGAAATCAGTTCTTTGCGTAACGTTCCCAGGGAATCAGTGGGCATCAGAACCATGCGCTGATGATTGAGGTAAATTTGCTTTGTATCTTCTTTAAATAAAAGGAGTTTTTCAGAATGGGCATGTAACATCCCTGTACACCCTCCCTTGCTTTTATCGATTTGGTCAAAGGAAAAGCTCCTTTTTTGTCATTTTGTTAAAAATATATTGGATATTTTACAAAAATATAAATAATATTGTTTAATTTTGACGAATTGCGATATATATTTTTTTGTTTGTTTTATATATTCTTGATAATAGAAAGGGAGGGAGGTAGATAGTCGTATAAATCAGGGTCTTTTAGATTATATCTTAAAGTTGTTTTTGAAAAATAGCAACTAGGAGGGGTACTGATGATCAATTATACAGCGCTGGAAAAAAGATTGGATCCTATCCGTCATCAATATGCCCTTGAAGAAGGTTATATTAACAGTTCTGTGGAGGTTTCTCCGTGGATTCCTTGGCTGGATAAGGTTTGGATTCGCCATCTTAGCTTCGATGTACGTAACAATTCAGCGGTCAACATCTTATGGGTGGAGCCAGGAGGGACGGTCTCCCGCCATCGGCACCGTGGACTGGTCACCGGTTATTGCCTGGAAGGCAGTTGGTATTATGCCGAGTATGACTGGGTGGCCAGACCTGGCGATTTTATCCGGGAGGCTCCAGGTCGAACCCATACATTGGTCTCTAAAGAAGGCATGAAGACCTTGTTCCATCTCAATGGCTCCCTTGAATTTTTAGATGAAAACGATAATCTTCTGGAAACGGTGGATGTCTTTTGGTTCATTGACCATTATGTAAATTATTGTAAAAAAAATAATATTAAGATAGTTGAGGAGATGTTCCTCTAGAGAGGAGAACATTTGGGGGGTTATCACGCTGAAGAAGCATGGCGTAAAATATCTCTTTTTGGCCATTTTGGGATTGGCGGTGTTCACGTTATTAGCCGCTTGCGGGGAGAGGGCGACCACGGGGGGCGCAGGCGAGCCCCCTCAAGCCAATAATGGAGCAAACGCCACGACTGGACAACAACCCGGCGAGACACCGGGTCCCATCACCCTCAAATTGACCCACATGCTGCCGCCGCTTCACGAAATTCACACCGAAGTGCTGGAACCTTTTGCCAGGGAAGTGGAGCAAATTTCCAACGGGCGTATTACCGTGGAGCTTTATCCGGCCAATGCCCTGGGGACGTGGGGAGGCGTGCCCATCTCCATGCCCATCGGCGATTCCTACGATGCCCTGCAGAGGGGCGTTGTGGATGACGATGAATATGCCGTAGCCGATTGGGGCATTGCCAGTGAAATGACCTTCCACCAACTGACCCAAGGTAAAAATTTAAAAGCCTTGGGGTTTGATATTGATGATGAAGAGGCCATCTATCACTATAAAAGTCGCCAGGCCTTTATCTGGCCCTATGACAGCCAGGCCAGGCTCATCGGGGAGCATATCTATGAAGATCCCCCCACGGTCGTGATCGAACAGGTTAAACCGGAAGAGATCCTCACCCCCCAAAGGGCCAAGGAGATTCATCAGAAACTGCTCCGGGAATATAATTTAATATAAGGTCCATAAAAAACCTGTAGAGCTGCTCTTATGGAGCTTTTGTCCACAGGCTGAAGCCGCCTGATTTCCTCGTCAGGCGGCTTTTGTATTAATAATGGGAGGGATGGGTGAAATGATTTTCGTTCCTGTTTTATCCTTAAGTTTTTAACTGTATTGGGGTCTCAGCTTAGCCCGTTTGTTCACGTGCTGTTCGGCTCCTAAAGCGGCAATGGCTCCGTCCGCTGCAGAGATGACCGCCTGTTTGATGGGTGTGCGCCTTGCGTCTCCACCGGCAAACACACCTTCCACGCTGGTGCGCAGATATTCATCCACCACCACATACCCTTCTTCATCCCGCTGGACTTGTTCGCCCAGGAAGTCGGTGCCTGGTTTCATGCCAGCCAGGTAGAGAAACACGCCGTCTACCGTCCACACCTCTGCTGCCCGCCGATCGTTTATTATCGCCACTTGTTCTACACTGTCCGTTCCTTTGATTTCTTTCACCCGGTACCGTTTATAGATTTCAACATTGGGCTTGTTCTCCAAGTCGGTCAGGTCTGCTTGCCCTTTCAGCTGGCCGGTGGGAATGACCAGCTTCACCTTGCTGCAAAACTTGGCCAGGTTTTGAGCTTCTTGCACCACTTCCTCGTTATCGCCCACCACGGCCACCACCTTATCCTGGTAGAAGGCGGCATCACAGGTGGAGCAATAGCTGACCCCTCGGCCGGTAAACTCCTCTTCCCCTTTAATTTTGCTGGAAGGTGCCTTGGCCCCTACAGCAATAAAGACGCTCTTGGCTTTAATGGTTCCTTCTGGCAGTTCAATTTTTTTAATCTCCTCGCTGAAATCGACGCCAAGAACGGTGGAACGGACAAACTGAGCGCCAAAATCATGGGCTTGGGCCACCATGCGGGTGAGCAGCTCCAGACCGGACAGCTCTTCCCGGACACCCGGATAGTTGGCAATTTTATGGGTGATGGCCAGCGTCCCTGCTTTGGGGGCTTTATCGATCACCAATGTTTTTAAGCGACCCCGGGCGGCATAGACGGCGGCAGAAGCTCCGGCTGGCCCTCCGCCGATACAAACCAGATCATACACTTCTTCAAAATGTTGATCAGTGGGAGAGGAATAGATGGCGTCGATGCTCAGCTCTTTACTTTCTGCTCGATCCTGGTTGGCGGCTTCCTGTTTTTCTTCAATCCCCAGCAGTTTATTCAACTTTTTTTCCTGAAAACCTAAAACCAGTTTGCCATCGATCAAAGTGGCGGGTGTGCCGAAGATTTTTCGTTCCCGAAGTTGGTCAAAGTACTCTTTATGGATGGATACATTTCGTTCTTCATATTCAATGTTATGTTCCTTAAGGTAGTTTTTCACCTTTTCACAATAGGGGCAACCGGTGCTGCTATAGACGATCACTTCATGTTGAGCCATTCTTGAATCCCTCCTGCAAGATCACTACATCTCAACTCTTGCTACCATCATATAACAATTACTAGTTAATAGTCAATACTAATTTAAAATAATTTTAAATAAGAAACGGATTCAATTGAATTTGGGGCCTGAACAATCAGCAGCAAGGCGACAAGCGATTCGGCAAAAAGGGCGAAACTAATTCATTTCGTTTTCCCCAATGGGATACTTCACTCCATCCACTGTTATGAATCGGAGCTGTTTAAGATCCATGATTTTTTCAAATTGGGCAGACACCATGGTTATCCCCTCCTCGGGAAAACGTGAGCCGTTGAAAACTGTATCCTGATTAAAGACATCAATGGTTGTTCCATCGGCAAAATGAAGGGTGATGTTGGGAGTGGGAATTTGGTATCCGATCCCTTTTTCATACCCTTCTACTACAACAGTTAGCGGTGAGATGATCACGGTTTGGGGAACATAGTCCGCTGAAGCATAATGGACCTCATCCAGTTGAATGATCATGGTTGGAATGGTGCTCACCGTTGGTGCTGATAAGGTTAACTGGGATTTCTCTGTTGTGAGACTCACCTCTAGATCACCGTTTAAAGGCCCATCCATACTTCTGAATTCCACCATAAACCGTTTTTTATTCTGCTCAGCAAGATGATGCAGCTCTACAACAGCTGTGCTATTCGATTGGATATTTTGTTGAAGAGGACCGATTTGCAAGTTGGAGGACACTTGTTCCAACTGAAGCCTGCTCTGTTCATTCAACGCCTCCACCGAGACGATGGCTATGCTGTTATAAGTATCCGACAATACCCCTTCCAAGGTGAGTTTGAACTGATCATCGGCCACACTTTCCATAGGAAAGAGAATCTCATCCTCCACCACGTCGATGCTGTTGCCGAAGATTTGCTTGAACAATTCCGTGTTGCTAAGAGCAACCGCCGTACCGGAAAACAAAGAAATAACCACTGCAATGATCAACACTTTGGCCATGCTTCTCTTTTGCCGCACTTGGGTTGAGGAATGCCTGGTGATGCCCTCAAGCATGCGCTGTTTTTGAAGATCGCTTGGACCGAAAACTTCAATGACTCGATTCAGGTCTTCTGACCGCATATACATCACCCTCCATTTCAATTTTTAACAATTTGCGAGCTTTATAAAGTTGCGAACGGACGGTGGATTCCTTCATTTCCAAAATGTGGGCGATTTCCCTGGTTGAATAGCCTTCATAATAGAACATATAGACAACGGTTTTGTACTTGGCAGGCAAATTCAGCACCAGGTTCCACAGTTCCCTCAGGTTATCCCCATGGGGCACCGCCGGTTCTGACAAGCTATCCATGCTCACGCGTTTCCGTCTCCACCAATGGGACAGCAGATTTAAACAATGGTTGCGGGCCGTTCGAATGAGCCAGGCCTTCTCATGTTCATGATCTGTAAAAGGTTTTTCGTTTTGCAGCAGTTTGATAAAAACGGTTTGGACCGCATCTTCCGCATCCGCTCTGTTTTTCAAGAGCATAAAGCATACCCTATAGACCGTATCGACGTGGCGGTGATATAACTGCTCAAATTGCTCATCGGTTATGCCCAATCTCTTCGTCACTCCCTTACCCTTTTACTAATAACACAATTGACTCTGCCAAAATGTTGTCTGTTAGAGAAAGGTGTATTTTTATTAAAGGTATTGCATAATAATTCAACCCTAAGTATAATAAACTTAATGCTGATATGGGAGTAGGAGTGAGAAAATGCCGGCAGGATATATCCGGTTGGCTACAGGAGAAATATTTACTGGAGAAGTGTTAGGTGGCTTACAGCCTGCCGCAGGTGAGCTGGTGTTTACCACCAGCATGACCGGTTATCAGGAGATTTTGACCGATCCTTCTTATGCCGGTCAAATTGTTGTTTTTTGCTATCCTTTGATTGGCAATTACGGCATTCAGCCTGACGATAATGAAAGCAGTGGGCCTCATGTGGCTGGGGTGGTGGTTGCCGAGCTGTGTGATACCCCCAGCCATTATGGTGCTATAAAAGGGTTGGAAGCTTATCTAAAGGAAAAAGGGATTCCCATTTTAACGGGAGTGGATACCCGGGCCATTGTGAAAACCATTCGTCGCTACGGGTCGGTTCAGGCCGTATTGGCCAGCGGTTCCCCAGAGGATGCGCATACCCTGGACGTGGCCACTCCCCCGCCTTTTTCCTCAGCCTATTGGGTGGATTCCGTTTCCACGAAAGAGAAGGTGACCTATCCCAATTCCGGGCCCCACATCGTGGTGGTGGATTTGGGGATGAAAAAATCGATTTTGGCCGCTCTGTTGGCTCAGGGCTGCCAGGTGACCGTGGTGCCCTATTCCACTTCATTTGAGGAGATCAAGGGATTAAGACCGGATGGCGTCATCTACACCAACGGACCGGGAGACCCAAAAGCCCTTTCTCCCTGGCTGAAGGAGGTTAAGCAGGTCACCCAAAACTATCCCACTTTGGGCATCTGCTTGGGGCATCAGGTGATTGCCCTGGCCTATGGGGCTGAAACCGACAAGTTAAAGTTTGGTCACCGGGGCGGCAACCATCCCGTCAAAGCGCTGTCCACCGGCAAAGTGCTGATCACCTCTCAAAGTCACAGCTACTATGTGGTGGAGGAAAGTATCGACGAGACCCAATTTGAAGTAGTTTACCGTCACGTCAATGATGGAACGGTGGAAGGATTGAAGCATCGGGAACTGCCCATCTACACCGTTCAGTTTCATCCTGAAGCCCATCCCGGTCCCAGTGACACCACGTTCATTTTTCAGGACTATTTGGCTCAAGTGCAGAAGGGGGGACCGGCTTATGCCCTTGCGTAAAGATATCAAGAAAGTGTTGGTGATCGGCTCTGGCCCCATTGTGATTGGCCAGGCGGCCGAGTTTGACTATGACGGCACCCAGGCTTGCTTAGCCCTCAAAGAGGAGGGCATTGAAGTGGTGCTGGTTAACCCCAACCCGGCCACCATCATGACCGATCAAACCATAGCGGACAAAGTGTATCTGGAACCCCTCAGTGTGGAAACGGTGGAGACGGTGATTCAAAAAGAGAGGCCGGACGGCATTATCGGTACCTTGGGCGGACAGACGGGACTTAACCTGATTATGGCGCTGGCCGAAAAGAATATTTTAGAAAAATACAATGTTGAAGTTTTGGGTACCTCCGTGGAGGCCATTAAAAAAGGGGAGGACCGGGAACTGTTTCGCCAGCTGATGCTGGACATCGGTGAGCCGGTTTTGGATTCCCATATTGTGCGCAGCGTGGAAGAAGGGGTGCGCTTTGCGGATGAAATCGGTTACCCCGTTATCTGTCGGCCGGCTTACACTTTGGGCGGCTCTGGCGGCGGCGTGGCGGCTGATCAAGAGGCGTTGGAACGGTTACTTAAAAAAGGATTGGCGTTAAGCCCCATTCAACAGGTGCTGGTGGAAAAAAGCATTGCCGGCTGGAAAGAGATTGAATATGAAGTGATGCGGGACGCCAATGACACCTGCATCACCGTCTGCTCCATGGAAAATGTGGACCCGGTGGGCGTGCATACCGGGGACTCCATCGTGGTGGCCCCAACGCAGACGCTGACCGATAATCAGGTTCAGCGCCTGCGCTCAGCAGCGGTCAAAGTGATTCGGGCCTTAGGGGTGATTGGCGGCTGCAATATTCAGTTTGCCCTTGATCCCCACTCCGACCAATACTACATCATTGAGGTGAATCCTCGGGTGAGCCGTTCCTCCGCTTTGGCTTCCAAAGCCACCGGCTACCCCATCGCCCGCATGGCCACCAAGTGTGCCATCGGCTATCATCTGGATGAAGTGCTTAACCCCATTACGGGAAGTACGTACGCCAGTTTTGAACCAGCCCTCGATTATGTGGTGCTAAAGATTCCCCGTTTCCCCTTTGATAAATTTTCAGAGGCGGATCGTACCTTGGGCACGCAGATGAAGGCCACGGGTGAAGTGATGGCCATTGACCGCTCCTTTGAAGGTGCCCTTAATAAAGCGATCCGCTCGCTGGAGATGAAAACGGCGGGCTTAAGGTGGCCCGCCTTTATGGAGGCGGAGGATGAGACCATTAAAGAGCATCTCACCCAAGCCACCGATCTGCGCCTGTTTGCCGTGGCGGAAGGGTTTCGCCGGGGCTGGAGCACGGAAAAGATACATCAGTTAACCCGGATCGATCCCTGGTTTTTGGAAAAAATTAAGGGTTTAGTTGAGCTGGAATTAAACCTAACTTGCTATACATGGGGCACCTTGCCCAATGAGCTTTTGATCGAAGCCAAGGAGAAAAACATCTCCGACCGGTATTTGGCCCAGCTGTTTCAAGTGTCAGAACAGGATATTAGAGATCGGCGCAAAGAGCTTCAGCTAAAGCCCGTCTACAAGCAGGTGGATACCTGTGCCGGTGAATTTGAAGCCATCACACCCTACTATTATTCCACCTGGCGGGGAGTCAATGAAGCCCGCCCATCCAAGAAGAAAAAGCTGCTGGTGATCGGCTCGGGACCCATCCGCATTGGTCAGGGCATCGAGTTTGATTACTGTTCCGTTCAGGCGGCCCTGGCGGTGAAGAAAAAGGGCTACGAGGCGATCGTGATCAACAACAACCCGGAGACGGTGAGCACCGATTACGCTTTGGCCGACCGGCTCTATTTTGAGCCATTGACGGTGGAAGATATCCTGCATGTGGTTGAGCTGGAAGAGGTAGACGGTGTCTTTATCCAGTTTGGCGGTCAGACCGCCATCAATGTGGCTGAAGCCCTGGCCGAAGCAGGTGTGCCTGTCTTAGGCACCACCGTGGAAATGATTGACAAGCTGGAGGACAGGGAACATTTCTACCAGCTTTTAAATGAACTGCAGATTCCCCATATTAAGGGCAGAATGGCCTCTGATCGCGAGGCTTATTTTGAGGCCCTTGATGAGCTGGGCTTTCCCGTCCTGGTGCGTCCTTCCTACGTGATTGGCGGCCAAGCCATGTTCCTCTTTTATCATCGGGAGGAAGCGGAGGCCTATCTGGATCATCTGGAACAGGTCAGCGATGAGCGGATCTGGCCGTTAATGGTGGACCGTTATCTGCCGGGACTGGAGTGCGAACTGGATCTGGTGAGCGATGGAGAGAATGTGGTGATTCCCGGCATCTTTGAACATGTGGAGCGGGCCGGTGTTCATTCCGGAGACAGTTTAGCCTTCTTTCCTCCAGTGAGCTTGTCTTCGGAAGTGAAGCGGATCTTGGTGGATTATGCTGAGCGCATTGCCCGGGCTGCTTCCATCGTGGGCATGATGAACATTCAGTTTGTGGTGGATGGGGAAAAGGTGTATGTGTTAGAAGTCAACCCCCGAGCTTCCCGGACCGTGCCGGTGATCAGCAAAGTGACGGGAGTGCCTCTGGTGGAGTGGGCCACCCGGGTTCAACTGGGTGAGCGCTTAAAAGATATTGCTCCCCAGACAGGTCTGTTGCCAGAACCCTCCTTCTATACGCTTAAAGCTCCTGTTTTTTCCACCGCTAAGCTGAAAGATGTGGACCCGGTGTTGGGGCCGGAGATGAAGTCCACCGGTGAAGTGATCGGCCTGGGCCTGAGCGTGGCGGAAGCGGTGGCCAAAGCGCTCCCTGAAGAGCATCGGATCTTAAACAAGCGGCCTGGCCTCCTATGCGCTGTGGCTGATCGGGATAAAGAACCCCTCTTACCCCTTTTAACCCGGCTGGCTGAATTGGGCTTCTCCCTCTATGCCACCCGGGGAACGGCTCAGTTTTTAGAAAAACACCGTATCCCCTGCACCGTGATCGAACATGATCTGAAGGCTGTGGAAAAAGTGATGAAAGGGGGACAGGTGGGGGCGGTCCTCAATGTTGCCCGGCAGGGACGGGTGCCAGGCACCTTTGGCTTTCAATTGCGCCAGTTGGCTTTAACTCACCATTTACCCTGCTTCACCTGTCCGGACACGTTAAAGCTTTTGTTGGACAGCCTTCATGTACAGGAGCAGGACTACCGGTCGCTTGATGAGTATCGTCACTTTACGTCAGAAAGGGTGTTCACCCAATGAGTTTCGGACTAGATGCGAAAGAGATTGAAGCTTTCCAGTCCAACAACCAGATTAAAGAACAGTTAAAAGGAAGAGATTTTCTCACCCTGGCCGACTTTAGCACCGAGGAGATTAAGTGGCTGTTAGCCCACGCCTTCACTTTGAAAAAAGAGCGGCAGGAAGGAAAACCCCATCCCTATCTGGCCGGCAAAGTGCTGGGCATGATCTTTGAGAAGCCTTCCACCCGCACCCGGGTCTCTTTTGAGGCGGGCATGATTCAGCTGGGAGGACAAGCGATCTTTCTGGGCCGGGAGGATATTCAACTCTCCCGGGGCGAAAGCATGGATGATACCGCCCGGGTACTCTCCCGCTACGTGGACGGGGTGATGATCCGCACCTTTAGTCATGAGGGGCTGGAGGCCTTTGCCGAAGCCTCCTCCGTCCCGGTGATCAATGGTCTGACCGATAACCATCATCCCGCCCAGGTGCTGGCCGATCTGCTTACCATCTGGGAGCATAAAGGGCGCTTGGCCGGTTTGAAACTGGCTTATGTGGGGGATGGCAACAACAATGTGACCCACTCTCTTCTGGAGGGGGCGGTAAAGGTGGGCATGCATATTGCCATCGCTTCACCTTCCGGCTATGAACCTGACGCACAGATTGTGGCGGGTGCCCAAAAAGTGGCGGAAGAGACCGGAAGCCGGATGGAGATCGGCCATGATCCGGAACAAGCGGTTCAAGGGGCTGACGTGGTGGTGACCGATGTGTGGGCCAGCATGGGTTTAGAGGATGAAGCGGACCAGCGGAAAAAAGTGTTCAAGCCTTATCAGGTGAATGAAACCTTATGTCGCCTGGCCAAACCGGACTTTATCTTTATGCATTGTTTGCCTGCCAATCGGGGGGAAGAGGTGACGGCCGAAATTATTGACGGTCCCCATTCAGTGGTCTTTGATGAGGCGGAAAACCGGCTGCACGCCCAGAAAGCCTTGATGCATGCCCTCATGGGCTAACCTTTGCGGCAAGCGGGAGTCTAATCCCCTTGCCTTTAACTTTATTTTTTTGCTGAAAAAAAGTTTATTTTTATGATGCAAAATGAATAAAAATACGTTATAATAACTAAAGATACAAATTCGTAGGGATAAATGTACGGATAGTGAGGGAGAGATGAAGATGGCCAAGGAAAAAGTGGTGCTGGCCTATTCGGGGGGACTGGACACCTCCGTTTCTATAAAATGGATCCAGGAGAAATATGGATATGATGTGATTGCCCTGGCCCTTGACGTGGGCGGGGAAGGTAAAGATTTGGAAGCCATTAAGCAGAAGGCCCTGAATGTGGGCGCCATCAAATCGATCGTGATCGATGCCAAAGAGATGCTGGCCTACGAGTATATTTTACCCGCTTTAAAAGCCAATGCTTTATACGAGGGGAAATATCCTTTGTCCTCCGCATTGTCCCGTCCCCTGATCTCCAAGCTGCTGGTGGATGTGGCTGAACAGGAAGGGGCTGTGGCCGTCGCTCACGGCTGTACCGGAAAAGGAAATGACCAGGTGCGCTTTGAGGTGTCCATTCAGGCGCTAAATCCCCGCCTGCAGGTGATTGCACCGGTGCGGGAGTGGAGCATGACCCGGGATGAGGAGATTGAATACGCTAAACAAAAAGGGATTCCCGTGCCCGTTGATTTAGACAATCCCTTTTCCATCGATGCCAACATCTGGGGGAGAGCCTGTGAAGCGGGAGTGCTGGAAAACCCGTGGAATGAGCCGCCAGAAGCCGCTTTTGAGTGGACCCAGCCCATTGAGAAAACCCCCGATGAACCCGAGTATATTGAAATCGATTTTGAACAGGGAACACCGGTCGCCCTAAACGGTGAAAAGATGGATCTGGTCACCCTGATTGAAACCTTAAATCAGCTGGGGGGCAAACATGGCGTGGGCCGCATCGATCATATTGAAAACCGGATGGTGGGGATCAAATCCAGAGAAGTGTATGAAAACCCGGCGGCACTGATCCTGATCAATGCCCATAAGGAGCTGGAGTTTCTCACTTTACCTCGGGAAGTGACCCAGTTTAAGACCCTGGTGGATCAGCATATGGCTAAAATCATCTATGATGGCCTATGGTATTCTCCCATTCGGCCCGCATTACAGGCCTTTATTGATGAGACCCAAAAATCGGTGAACGGCAAGGTGCGGATCAAGCTGTTTAAAGGGCACCATGTGGTGGTGGGTCGCTATTCTGAACAGAGCCTCTATAATGAGGAACTGGCCACCTATTCTAAGGGAGACGCCTTTGACCATAATGCGGCTGTCGGCTTTATCAAACTGTTCGGTTTGCCGACCAAAGTGTATGCTGAAGTGCATCAGCGGGGCAGCGCCCCTCAACAGGCAGAAAACACCTCCGACTCCGCTTTTGCTGAGGTGAACAAGGAGAAAGTTCACCAGTAAAGAAATGACTGAATAAAGCCATACCAGAGTGCAAGACAGGATGTTGGGATGTATAAGGGGTGGGTCAAGGCCTAAACAGGCTCTTTGTGCCCGTCCCTTCTTTATTCTAAGGATCTACGACATTCTAAGCAGCAACATTCTTAAGAAGAACGATTAGCAACTGAAGCAGAAGGATCAATCGATGGTTGAGCCATAATGATTGAGCCATAAAGGGAGGAACCTAACGTGGATAAACTGTGGGGCGGCCGTTTCACCAAAGGTACCCATAAGCTGGTGGAAGAATATACGGCCTCAATTCCTTTTGATCAACACTTGGCTGAGGAAGATATTGAAGGGAGTCTCGCCCACGCCCAGATGTTGGGGGAATGTGGCATCATTTCCGGGGAAGAAGCGGAGCAGATCAGGCAGGGCCTGCTTAAAATTAAGGAGCGTCTGGCACGGGGAGAAATAGCGTTTAGCATCGCCCATGAAGATATTCATATGAACATTGAAAAAATGTTAATCGATGAGATAGGGCCGGTGGGAGGAAAATTACATACGGGTCGCAGCCGCAACGACCAGGTGGCCACCGATATGCATCTTTACCTGCGCAAAAAAACGATTCACCTGATGGAGCTGATCAGCAAGGTCCAACAGGCCTTGGTGAAACAAGCGGAAGAGCATGTGGACACCATTCTGCCCGGCTATACCCACCTGCAGCGGGCCCAGCCCATCTCTTTCGCCCATCATCTGCTGGCCTATTTCTGGATGTTTGAACGGGATAAGGGGCGCCTTCAGGATAGCTTGAAGCGGGTCAACATCTCCCCCTTGGGCGCCGGCGCTTTGGCAGGCACCACTTTCCCCATCAATCGGGAGCGAACCGCTGAGCTGTTGGGCTTTGCTGGCATTTATCCCAACAGTTTGGATGCGGTGAGCGATCGGGATTTTATCCTGGAGTTTCTGGCGGCTGCTTCCATTTTGATCATGCACATCTCCCGCCTTTCAGAAGAGCTGGTGATCTGGTCCAGTCAGGAGTTTCAGTTTGTGGAACTGGATGACGCCTTTTGCACCGGTTCTAGCATCATGCCCCAAAAGAAAAATCCCGATGTACCTGAACTGCTTCGGGCCAAAACAGGCCGGATTTACGGCCATCTGATGGGGCTGTTAACGGTGTTGAAAGGCTTGCCTCTGGCCTATAACAAAGATATGCAGGAAGATAAGGAAGGCATGTTGGATACCGTCGTCACTTTGGAAGGCGCCCTTAATCTCTTGGCGCCCATGCTGGAAACGATGCAGGTGAATAAGGACCGGATGAGTCGCGCTGTCCGGGAGGATTACTCCAACGCCACCGATATTGCCGATTATCTGGCCAATAAAGGGCTTCCCTTCCGGCAAGCCCATGAAGTGGTGGGCCGGGTGGTGCTGTATGCCATCCAAAACAAAAAGTATCTGCTCGATTTAACTTTGGACGAATATAAACAGTTTAGTGATCTGTTTGAGGAAGATATTTATACCATATTGCAGCCGGAACATGTGGTGAACGCCAGAAACAGTGCCGGCGGAACGGGCTTTGAGCAGGTTAGAGACCAACTTAAACAGGCTAAACAAATTTTGGCTAAAGAAAAATAGAGAAATAAGGGAAGCATCTGCAAACCTTCGTTTACGAGAGGGGGAGAGGGGAACCATGGGGTGGAATTACCATGCAGTTTTTGTGTATGGCACCTTGCGCAAGCATGATGACAATCACGCCCTGTTGGCCGCCTCACCGTTGTTGGCTGAACAAGGCTGGGTGCGCGGCCGCCTTTATGATACCGGCTATGGTTATCCGGGCCTTGTATTAGACGGAGATGGCCGCGTCTACGGTGAGGTGTACCGGGTCACTGATGAGGTATTGGCCCGCCTGGATATACTGGAAGGATATGAAGGGCCTGATCAGGAAAATGATTACGAGCGCCTCATCAAAACGATAGAGACGGATCGAGGCAGGATGCAAGCGTATGTTTACGTCTATAATCACCTCTCCCCCCGCATGCCGGAAATAGACTGGGGCGACTGGAAGGTTTACTCCCTATTGAAGGAAAGGGCCAATCGTCCTTTACTTTATTTTGCGTTTGGCTCCTGCATGGATCAGCAGCGGATCGTAGAGGCTGGGGTGTGGCAGCGCTTTAGAAGCATCGGAGGAAAGGGGGAGAAAACGAGAGGAATATTGAGAAATTATCGCCTAGCGTTTACGGTGGACCGACCTGATGGCGGCCGGGCCGACATTGTGGAGTCACCAGGTGATACGGTGGAAGGCGTTCTTTATACCATCGATCAACAGGCGTGGTCCTATCTTTTGGAAAGGGAAAGTGCATTTCCCGTCAACGGACCGATCGGGCAACAGGCCGTCTATCGGCCTGCCCTGGTGGATATTGAAACGGATGGGGCCATGTACCGCAATGTGCTCACGTTTACGGCGGTGGATAAAGGAAAGGAAAAGGCGCCACCCTTATGGTACGCGCAGGAGATCGTTCGGGGAGCTGAGGGTGTCGTCAGCACGCGCTATCTCGCTCAGCTTAAACAAGATTTAAAGCGGAAGTTTAAGCTGGAGGTTTGATGGAAGCAAAGATGTAAAGAGATGATCATTTCACCAGAGAATGGCGATGAGCGTAGATGGCTGCCTGAGTTCGGTCTTCCACATTTAATTTGGCCAGGATGTTGCTGACATGGGTTTTTACCGTTTTAATGCCAATCACCAGCTGGTCAGCAATCTCCTGGTTTGTTTTGCCTTCAGCGATGAGTCGAAGCACCTCAAGCTCCCGTTCGGTTAAATCATGGTGTGGGAGCTTTTCCGATTCACTGCGCATCTTTTTCATCATTTTGGTGGTCACTTTGGCTTCCAGGACCGATTCACCTTTATAGGCCGCCCGAATCGCTTCGGCGATTTGGGGGGCCCGTGTCGTTTTAAGGAGATAGCTCATCGCCCCGGCCTCGATCACCGGGTATACTTTCTCATCATCCACAAAGCTGGTTAAAACGATAATCCGAGCCTGGGGGTTCTCTTTCAAAATCTCCTTGGTGGCCTCAATGCCGTCCATTTCCTCCATCACCAAATCCATTAAAATCACGTCTGGCTTAAGCTCTTTGGCCAGACGAACCCCTTCCTTCCCATTTTCCGCCTCCCCCACCACCTCGATATCATCGGTGGTGGAGAGATAGGCGGCCAGGCCCATGCGCACCATCTCATGATCATCAACCAGCAAGACCCGAATCACCCTTTTACTCCTCCTTTTCCATCTGCATCAGGGGCACCTTCACATTGATTTGTGTCCCTTTGTTGGGCAGGGAGATCACTTCCAGTACACCGCCGATTTCATTCACCCGTTCTTTCATGGAGCGTAAGCCATAAGAGGAATGTTTCGCCTCATCGGGATTAAAGCCAATACCGTCATCCTGCACTTTTAACCTGATTTGATGATTGACCACCGCCAGCCAAACCTGTAGGGAGGAGGCCTTGGCGTGGCGCAGCGTATTGGAGATGGCTTCCTGGATGATGCGGAACAGGTGATCTTCAATGCCTTTGGCCAGTTTGGGCAAGGGTTCAATGTCCCACGTGATTTCTAAATCATGTTTCTGTTTTAATTCGTTCAAAAGATCGTCTACTCCTTCTTTCAGTCCCTTGCCTTCGAGATGGGCCGGGCGCAAATGGAGCAGCAAAGCCCTCATCTCCGACTGGGCATTGGTGGCCATCTCTTCCACCATGGCCACCTGCTTTTTCGCTTTTTCCGGGTCGCTCTGCAAGGTATGTTGCAGGGCAGAGGTCATCATGGAGATGGCAAAAAGCTGCTGGCTGACGGCATCATGCAGCTCCCGGGCCAAGCGCTGTCGCTCCTCCGTCACTGCTGCCTGCTTGAGGCGTTCATTCCACTCCGCCCGTTCCGCAGATAACCGCTGCAGGGAGGCGATCTGTTCATTAACCCGTCGGCTCATCACATTGAGCCGTTTGCCGACGGTGCCAATTTCATCATTGCCCAAGTCGGGCACCCGATATTGATAGTTGCCCCGTTCATAGGCCATGGCCGCCTCTTCCAACTGATCCAGGCGCTTTTTCATCTGTTTTCCGGCCACAAAGCCAAAGATGGCCCCGATGAGCATGGCGGCCAAAAGCAGCCACACGATAAACGGCAGGCTGAAGAGGGGAGTAAGAGCAATGGTGATCAGATCCTGCTCACTGACCGTTAAGATCAACAAAAAAGAGAGCAGGCTGATCACCAAACCAAGGCTGACTGAATAGCGGACCCATTGCCACTGAATGTTGGACAGCTGCATTACACATACCTCACATCAATTTCGCCCAGACCCAGGGATAAGATAATATTCACCCGTTTGGTCGCCTGTTGATAGCCGGCGCTTTGGGTGGCAAACCGGCGGGCGATACCGTCCTGATGGTGGCCCAATAGATCCATTTCACCCATCAGGACACTGGCCTGAACGGAGACTTCGAGCTCATACGGGACATAGATATGAATATCCCCCAGCAGGGCGTTGATTTCGATGGTGGTCTCCCCTGGCGGAATCACAGCTTTTGATAAGTCAATTTTAACATCCCCGATGCCGTTGGTCACCTTCATATCCCGCAGTTCAAAACGATGGTAATGCATGTGAAAATCGCCCAGGATACTGAAGGTTTCATAGGGGAGTTGATGTTTGGCCTGCCGCTTTTCTTTTCTCTTCTCTTTTTCTTCCTGTTCTAAAGAGGAATAGGTTGTGGAGGTATGCCCTGCTTCAGTTCCAGAAAATTGATGATCCACCCACTCCCGTCCCCGGTGAAACATCGCTTTGCCTTTACGCAGCAACTTTTCCACTTCGCGGTCAATGTCATCTTCGAAGTGGTGCCATGGTTTAGACTTGTGGCCCTGGTGTTTATGACCGTGAGGGGGGTGGGCATAATCTGTTTCATGCCCGTTTCCAGTCAATTCCCAGTCCTCCCACTGCTCCCAGTCTTTTTCTTTTCTGTGATCCGGTTTAAGCAGGCGGTAGCCGAAATAGATCAATAAGGCGGCAACAAACAGACCGGCAATGTCCAAATTGAAGAGATGGTGGGAAAGAGACATCACCCCAATCCCGATGGCAATGCCGCCAATAATTTTCCGTTCCCGCCTCCACAGATAGATCCCAGCCAGTATAAAGAGGAACGGGACTACCACCATGCTGAACAGCCAAACCATATTTAAAATTGAAAACAGAGCGGCCAGTCCAAAAAACAGGATGAAAAAGCCAATCAATACTCGACCCATACTATTGCCTCCAATAAGTTGAGCGTTCCCTGCTTAATTGAATACGTGAATCCTGGTTGATCCCTGGTAAGAACAGTGCTGGATAGAGGGCAGAGACTAATTGGAACGCTCAATCTTGATGCTTCCTGATGATACCCTTAATTCGATGGGCACCTTTCCATCACCCACTGTTCCTCTTAACTGGCGGTTGGATTGGGAGTTCACTTGGATGGGGAAATCCGAGTGTATGGATCCGGAACTGGTGGATGCATCCAATTCAAAGGACGCATCTTCAGGCAGTCTTAACGTGATGGTTCCTGAGCTGCCTGCCCAGCGAATGGGGGCATCCAAGCGATCAACATCAATGATGATGGAACCTGATGAGGAATTTCCTCTGATTTGACCCGTCACTTTTTCTAAAACCACTTTTCCGGAACTGATGTCGATCTCAGTCTGCTTAGTCGTTAATTGACGGGCGGTGAAATGACCGGAAGATCCGTCAAACTGAAAGAAATCGGCTTCCACATTTTCAATGTTGACATGTCCGGAACTGTTATCCACTAAAAGCCTGGATAACCCTTGCAAATCGTTAACCGTGATGTGGCCGGAAGAACCGTCCACCACCAGTTCGCCATGATAGGAGCGAGGGATGGCGATCTGCACTTCCTGATGAAATTCTCCCATGAACCAAGTAATCACGTGCCCCAAAAACTGAAATCGGGGTTGGTTCACTTCGATGGTCAGTTTGTCTCCATGTGAATAGGTGTTAAATTTGGTTCTTTTATCCTCTGTTTTTAATTCAACGTGAATTTGATCGGAATCAGTGGCTAACAAAGTGACGTTGGAACTTCTGGTGTCCACCTCAATCTGATTGATTCCATCGATAGAAAGTGAGGTAGAATCGATCATTTCCTGCCCCGTCATAAATTGATACAAAAAGGTTCCTCCTAAAGTGGCCACAGCCACCAACACGCCCATCACGATCAGGATAATCCCTAATAACCGCCTCATACTAACCTCATTCTTTCCATTGGTCATTCTCCTCTAAGTGATCTTTCTAACAGTTTACCTAAGGAAATGGGGAACGGCCATCTCTAAGATTTATACCTCAACCTTTTCCCACCATCAACAGGTTGAAGAGCTTAAAGATAAGGTCTGGCCGTTACCCCATAAGCCTCTTGGCGCGTTTCCCACACCTGTCCAGGCTTTCAGGCTTTTCTTACTTGGATTGCGCATCTTTAGACTTGTCAGTGGCTGAGTTTCCTTGTTCGCCTTTGGCAGCGGTTCCTTTTTGTTTTAATTGAGCCAGTTCCTTTTCAATCTCTTCGTCGGGT
Source organism: uncultured Bacillaceae bacterium (assembly GCA_937927935.1). Taxonomy (GTDB): domain Bacteria; phylum Bacillota; class Bacilli; order Caldalkalibacillales; family Caldalkalibacillaceae; genus CALFAC01. The sequence goes on along the minus strand of CALFAC010000157.1, from coordinate 4,225 downwards.
TCAAGGGAGGATAAACGCTCTTCAAAGGATAGAGGGGCTGATGAGCGCACTTCCAGTTCCGTTTCCATTTCCAAAATCCGTTCTTCCATACGCTTAAACCCTTTTAAGGCACTGTCAGTGTCAAATTTAGAAAGGGCGATGTTCATCTGCTTTTTGGTTTTGGCTGCATGGGCTCGGGAGATCAGTTCGTATTTCCGGTCCCGCATAGCGGTATACTTCTCTTTTAATTCCTTTAACTGCTCCTTCATTTCCAGCACTTTTTGATGGGCATCCTGAGCCATGGCATCGTACTGCTTCACTTTTTCAGCATAACGTTTCTTCTCCTGCAGAGCCCGGCGCGCCAAATCCTCTTCACCTGCTTCCACAGCCAGAGTGGCCTGGCGCATCCGTTTGTCGACCATGTGTTGGGCTTCATCTCTGTACTGAATAAACTTTTTCTCAATCATGCTTTGCTTCACAACGGCCGCTTCCGCTTTTTCAATTTCTGCCTCCATGTCCCTTAAGTATTGGTTAAGCATGGCCACCGGGTTTTCCAAGGCATCCAATCCTTCGTGAATGGTGGCCAGGGTAATGTCGCGCAAACGTTTAAATACCATAAAGAACCGCCTCCTTATATGTTTTAAATTGAAATTTTTCCGTTTACGTTGATTATCAGGCTCTGGTTGACGATCATGCTCTAAATGAGAGGAACATCATTTAGAGTGTTTCATGATCTTTTCCCATTCCTCATCAAAGGGATCATTTAAACCTGCGTGCGGATGGGGTGGAACCGTATGGGGGGCCTCTGGACCTGACCCGGAATCATCGGTGATCAACTTATACCCGAAGTAAACAAAAGCCGCACCAAGGAGCAGGGTAAATACCATCGGCAGGGACCCGATCAGCATGAGGATACCGATACAGAGCAGTATGGCGGCCCAAACCTGCTTACCGGCCCTCCACTGTTTCATCCCGTAGCCAATCAGGATCACACCGATAGCCATACTGATGATTCCGCCGATATGGATCCCAAGCATCCCCAGCAAAGCTGATGCTCCAATTAAAAGCAGAATCACACCAAACACTTTTTTTCCCGTCATTAACCGCATCCCTCCTTTTATCGATCGGCTTGATTTAAGTTTACCTTGCTGCCAAAGGGAAAACGACAAGCTCCAGATTGATTTTTAACTCCGTCTTAAGACGGATATGGCCTGCGGCTCTTGTCTAAGGGTTTAAAAATAGGAAAGTCTAACAGCATGTATAATAAAAAGAACAATTGGTAAGAGAGCAAACCATTAAGAGCGCTTGACATGAAACCTTTTGGTGTCATATCATGAAACATGTAACCAAAAGGTTTCCTATCAAATTTTTACACTATAAAAGGAATAGAGGGAGAAATAAGACCGATGGAGAATAAAGAAAAAAGATTGCCGGATATTCGTAAATCACTTTTGCTCAATGCCCGCTTACAAAAAGTGTGGGAGACGGTGGCAACCAAAGAGGGGCTGGAAAGCTGGTTGATGCCGAACGACTTTGAGGCTAAAGTGGGACATAAGTTTACAATGAAAACGCCTTATGGACCTCAGCCCTGTCAGGTGCTTGAACTGGATCCCCCCCTATCTTCTTTCTTTTTCCTGGGGAGCGTTCGGCTGGCGGGTCACTATTCAGTTAAAAGAGCAGGATGGAAAAACGGCGTTGACCTTGATCCATGCCGGTTGGGGAGAGGCGGATCAGGAGATTCCCGGCGTAGGGGAGACGATGCAGAGGTTCATCAACGGATGGAAGGCGGTTGGGAAGGAGTGGTTTTACCCAAATTACGTGAGGTGGCCGAGGCGTAAATGGAGGCCGAGCGCAAAACAGATGTTTTTCAAGCCATTGCCGATCCCACCCGGCGCAAGCTGCTTCAGCTGTTGGTGGACCGGGAGTTATCCCTGAAGGATATCAGTCGTCATTTTTCCATCAGCCGGACGGCCGTTTCTAAGCATCTTAACGTATTAAAGGATGCCGGGCTTGTGGAACGGAAAAAAGTGGGGCGAGAGACCCGCTACTCCCTTGAGGCTGATCCCCTGAAGGAAGTGAAGCGGTGGCTGGCTTATTACGAGCGGTTCTGGGACAATAGACTGGCCATGCTTCGACATGTGGTGGAAGAGAAGCAGGAAAAGAATAAGAGTCAGGATAACGATAAGGAGCGTTAATATGCGGCAAAAGATTGGCTCAATGTGGGTTTACGGTGTTGGATTGGACCAGCACGGTCGCTGTCAGCATTACCATACGGAGCGGGATATTGTGGCCATTAAATTTGCCTGCTGTAACAAGTACTGGGCCTGTTATCAGTGTCATCAGGCTTTGGCGGATCACCCCGCCCAGCCCTGGCCCAAAGAGCGATGTCATGAGAACGCCATTTTATGTGGCGTGTGCGGTACAGAACATGCGGTAGACGTTTATCTGGCCAGTCAGTTTAAGTGTCCTGCCTGTTTAAAACCTTTTAACCCCGGTTGTGCCCGCCATTATCATCTTTACTTTGAGCTTTAATGAATGTCTAAACCCTTGATGTTTTAATGATGGGTTTATCGACGTTTTTTATGATCGGTTATCCCTTACTGTTTTTGGGTTTACGCCAATATACGGAAGGAGACTGGACCGTGAATCCCTTTGACTTTATTGCCGAACTAAAAAACTTTTTCCGAGACTACGTCAATCCGTCCAACGCTTTGGCCATGCAAAAATACATGCGCTACCAGTTCCCCTTCTTAGGGATTAAAACGCCGGAACGGAAACAATTGCTCCGTCAGTTTTTATCCACCCACTCTTTTCAACCTGAACAGCTGACGGATGTTGTAAAGGGATTGTGGCTTCTTCCGGAACGGGAATTTCACTATGTGGCCATGGACCTTTTGCTTATGTATCGGAAAAAGGGCTGGCTGAAAGAGGATATCCAGCTCATCGAGGAGCTGATCGTCACCAAGTCCTGGTGGGATACGGTGGATGTGCTGGCGCCCCGCATGGCGGGACCCTATGTGCGTCAATATCCTGAGAAAGGGCGACAGGTTCTGGACCAATGGATTGAAAGTGATAATAAATGGCTGAAGCGTTCAGCGATCATTCATCAATTGCGTTTTAAAGAGGAGACGGATGAACAGCTTTTGTACCGGTACATTTTACAAAGCAAGGACACTAAAGAGTTTTTTATCCAGAAAGCGATCGGCTGGGCTTTAAGGGAATATGCCAAAACCAATCCGGAATCGGTGCGACGCTTTGTCAGTGAGACTGAGCTGCCTGCCTTAAGCCGGAGGGAAGCGTTGAAACATATGAAAAAAGGAGAGGGGTAAATACCGTGCGGCTAAAAGTGGTGTTGGGGTCAAGAGGAGAAACGTTGCGCCTGCCCATTAACTATCAGCACATTTTGCAAGGGGTGATCTACAGCCATCTAGGGGATGCGGAGTTTGCCCATTTTTTACATGAGCAGGGTTTTCAGGAAGGTCCCCAGTCCTTCAAACTGTTTACGTTCAGCCGTTTGTATGGCAAACATCGCCTCGATTTCGACCGACGCATCATCGAATTTAAGGCGCCGATCGAGTGGCAGATCAGTTCCATAGTGCCTCAATTTATTCAAGGCGTGGGCCAGTCTCTGCTTATGGCCTCATCCATTAAAATCGGAGAGCAAGCGATCAGCGTTGAGGAGTTGCAGTACTCCACACCTGCTATGAATGGATCGGCCGGCCGCATTGTGATGCGCTCTCCCCTGACGATCCATCAGACGGTGGAGATAGACGGCAAAAAACGAACCCATTTCTATCATCCTTGCGATCATGTTTTTCCGCTTTTAATAGAGCAGAATTTGAAGAAAAAGTATCGGGCCTATTATAAAAAGGATGCTGAAGGTAAACTGGTCATTCGACCGGTACGGGTCAGCCAGCGGGATAAAGTGGTGACCCAGTTTAAACAGATTTACATCACCGGCTACATGGGGGAGTATCATCTGGAAGGAGACCTGGAACTCTTAAACTTCGCACTGGCCACAGGACTGGGCGCCCGAAACTCAGCCGGCTTTGGCCTGTTTGATGTCGTCGACCTCCAATAGCGTCAAAACCCCCGGGGATCGACGACACGAAATTTTCTGAAATTACAGCGCGCAGGCCCTGATGTAAAGCCGTTTCCAATACTTAACATAAAACAAACCAAAAAGCAGGATATTTAGAGATCGGAAGAGCGTCGTGTAGGGAAAGAGTGTAGATCTCGGTGGTCG
>CALFAC010000156.1 GCA_937927935.1 uncultured Bacillaceae bacterium | reverse complement strand
TCCCGAACAATCACATCCACAATCTCATCCCGATGATCGGCCAAATATTGAGCGGTCCGTTTTAAAATCGCTTTTCTTTCATCGGCGCTGGTTTGGCCCCAGCTCTTCTGGGCTTCATGGGCCAAAGCAAAGGCTTCTTTCACCTGCTGGAGACTGGCCAACTCCACCCTGGTAATCAGCGAATCGTCATATGGATTGGTAATGTTAAACGAGGTGCCACTATCTCCAGAGACCCATTGACCGTTAATGAAACTTTTGTTTAATTCTTCAAAACGTGTCAAGGTATATTCGCCCCCTTCGATATGATAAACCTTATTTTAAATAAAAGTATTTATATTGTCTATTTTTATTGTTTTCTGTTCATTATCTCCGTTTGTGGACGAAAACATAGTTCCCATATTAAGCGGAAGAGGTAACATTATCTTTCTTTAACTGTTCCATGGGAACCCAACTGCCATGTAATCCCTGACGCAGTCGCAAGGGCAGATGGATGGTGGCAATTGGACCTTCATCCACATGTTGAGCATCAAGCAGGATTAAGTCCGATCTCATTTCATCATAGCGATTAACCAAAGCCACTAAATAGCCTTCTCCTTCTCCCGCTTTTTGAGATTTGGGAATAAACGTGGGCTCTTGCAATGTGGCCCGCGGCCCCACATAAAATTCTTTTTCTTTACCTGTTGCCAGATCAATATGACCGATGCAGTTGATAAACATGCCGGTAATGGATCCCATTACCGACTCATCCCTGGGCCGGCTTAAGTCGGTGACACACAGATAACCGTGCCGGTAATGATCCATGGCATAGCGTTCATCAATGCGTGGAAACTCACCCACCATATTTGTCAGCTGTTGTTGCTCAAAAGTATCATTGGACGATGACATGTCCATCATCCACCGTGTTAAACGGGACTGGGCTTTACTTCGATCAAAAGGCAAGCCGTGCACATCTGGGAAAAAGGGAAACATATTGCCTTCTGCAACGGGAATATCCACGTATACTTTGGGTCCATCATTAAAAGCATTCATCACATGGGAAGCAAACAGGTTGGGCCCCTTAAACCAACGGACATCCTTGGCTTCACCATAGCGGGGGATCACACCTAAATAAACCTCTTTGGTTCCGTCCCAGCCGAAGGTGGGCTTACCTTCTTTTGCCCGCTCTAAACTGGCAATGATAGGTACGATGGGAAAGATCACGTAGTCTCGGGTAACAGCAAAATCATGAATTAAAGCAGCGTAAGGCGCCTTAAACCAAACCTCATGCACAATCTCCCCTTGGGCGTTGACCACATAGTAGGTGATGTCCGGCGTGGCAATCCCTTTGGACGCGTACCCAAAGCAAATCATCTCACCTGTTTGAGGATCGATCTTGGGATGGGCGGTAAACGTTTCACTGGTTAGTTTTCCGTTAAAATCCCAATAGCCGAAAGTTTCCAATGTGAGAGGATCCATGGCCACCGGTGGGCTATCTTCCTTTAGGGCAAAAAGTTTACCAGCATGATACACCACATGGGTATTGGCTGTTCCCCGGGGAACGCCCTTCACGCTGGGATCGTCAAAATAGGGATTGCGGTAATAACCAAACAAGGCCCGGCGAGCTTTTCGTTCCAAGACAAACTTATCTGTCCGAACATACCGGCATTTAAAATCAACATGGCCATTTTCAAAATAAAACATGCTTACCATGCCATCGCCGTTAAAGTAGATATCATCGCCCATTTTGGGGGGATATTGGGGATCAGGCCGCACATGATAAAAAACCCCGTTGATCTCTTTGGGGATTTCTCCATCCACCTCAAGATCATAAATATCCGCTTCAACTCGACTAGGCGCATTAAACCCCTGATAGATAGGTAAATCTGGAAATTTAACCATTTATCCAGCTTCCTCCTTATATTTATAATTTCCAATATTACGATATTTGGGATAGTTGAATAAAAATATTATTTAACTATAATTATATTACAAATTAATTTCATGTATATTTAATATTTTTTAACTGATTGTTTAGCTATACTTATACATCGTTTTAAACTGCTTAAGGAGGAGCATGGATGCAAATTGAACAGCTCAGGTATGTGGTTGAAGTGGCTAAATCAGCCTCCATTTCCAAAGCGGCTGCCGTCTTACATATTTCTCAATCCGCCATCAGTCAATCGATCAGCAGCTTGGAAAAGGAGCTGAACATCATTCTCTTCAATCGCTCCAAACACGGCTCATTTCCCACACCCGAAGGGAAAAAATTTATTAAGAAAGCCCAGGAAATCCTTACCAAAATGGAAGAGTTAAAAAATGAACTGCAGAGCGATCCCCTCAGTGGCGTGTTAAGGGTGTCATGCAGTCCCGCCATGGTCCGATTTATTATTCGCACCGTAAAAAGGTTTAGGGATCACTATCCCCACATCATTTTTGAAATGGAGGAAAAAGGTTCATCCCGCATCATCACGGATTTACACCAAAACCTGGCTGATATTGGTTTGGCGATCCTGTATGATGATTTGCTGCGAAAATGCGAAAATATTGAGTTTAACGTGCTGCTCAACGGCGTTCTCAAGGTTTATGCTCATAAAGATGATCCCCTTGCCCTTAGGGGATCCATTAAACTGTATGAACTGAAAGAACATCCTTTTGTCTTTTATCGTAGCGAGCTGAGCAAAAAATTTATTGATGATTTTACTCAGGCCTACGGACCCATC